>CBFGVZ010000015.1:0-30782 GCA_965652315.1 uncultured Saprospiraceae bacterium
TCGATTGAAGATTCAGTTGTGGAGAAGAACACATTTCTCTCCATCAACCCAATCGCAAATCGTCACTCGCAAATCGTCACTCGTAAGTCGATTGTCGATTGAAGATTCAGTTGTGGAGAAGAACACATTTCTCTCCATCAACCCAATCGTAAATCGTAAATCGTAAATCGTCACTCGTAGATCGGTTCATCCACTCTGTGGTGCGAAAAACTTAAGCATCGACAGAATATTTTCATCCAGATCCACTCCGTTCAGGATTTGGTGAAAGGTGTCTTGTCCGTCATATTTTTCCACCAGCGCTTCCTCCAGCGTGTACATTGCTTCCTCGAGCCGGTCGGATTTGACCAGCAATGCGGCCTTACAATACATCAATTCTGTATCCATGGTATTATCGATGCCTTCATCCAGAATGTTCAGTGCTTCCTCATGTTCCCCGATGGAATACAGGAAAAGCCCGTGTTTTTTCCAGATATAGGTTTGTTCCGGACCGATCTCTTCTGCTTTTTGGTAGTAATAGTGTGATTTGGCAAATTCTCCGAGGCGGCAGTATGCTGAGCCCATGGCTGCGTAATATTCTTCCCGCAGGTTTTCGATTCGTAGTGCTTTCTGATATTGGTGAATAGCACTCACGTATTCCTCTTTTTCGTGGTGACAACGACCGATCAGATAATATACTTCGTCATTGTATGGATCCAGTCGGTTGGCTTTTTTAAAGAGTCGACTCGCCTTGTCAAATTCTCCCAGTTTGAGGTAACAATGCGCTATCAAAACCATCAATTCAGCATCAGGTCCCGACAGATCGTACCATTCATTGTAACATTCCAGTGCTTCCTTGTACCGGCCCATTTCAAAAAGCAATTCACCACGGTCCTGGTATCCCAGTTCAAAATCGGGTTCGATCAGATAGGCATATTCATATGCATTCAAAGCTTTTTCATACTCTCCCACACAGGAGTAGGCCTGCCCCAGGTTGTACCAGGCCAGGTAGGAGTATGGATCTTCATTGATGATTTTATTGTGTAGTTCGATCGATTCGTCGAACGCATTGATCATTTCCGCAGCGACCCATATTTTCCGCAGCGACTCTTCATTGACTGGATAGCACAACAGGGAAAATTTCAGGGAATCAAACATTTCTTCATAATCTTCAAGCGTTTCATGAATCAGACCTTCCAAAAAATAGATTTGACTGATCTCTTCATTATCAGCACCTTCCTTCAAGGTCTCCAATAAATCCATTGCGTCATCGATTTCTTTCTGGCTGATCAGAATACGGACTTTGAGCAATTTGACCTCAAAATCAAAAGGTGCAATCAACAATGCACTTTCCACACCGATCATAGCCTGATCCAGGTCCCTGATTTGGAAAAACAGCTCGATCTGTTGTATCCTGAAATGAAGATCGTATGGGTACAGTCTCACAGCTTCACGTGCCACTTTGACGGCGTTGGTATATTCACGCTCGTCTACGTAGTATTCCATCAGTTTTTGCAATGATTTTTCATCCAGGTAGATATCACTACCGGATTGAATCATTTCTTCAAATTGACGGACAAGCTGGAAGATGTCAAAATTATAGTTAGGTTCACATTCCATGTCAATAGGGGGATTAATATACTTGTCGATTGTAAATATACAGAAATTCCAACCACAAAAAACAATAAACCGGGATACTTTTTTATCCTTCACGGTGGTATTAACTTTAATTCTAATAACAATACAACTATCTGTAAATCAATGGAATATGAATTTTTGGGACTATCTATTAAACTTAACTGTATTATGTAAGGGATTATAAATAATTCATGAATGAATACATAAGAAGGACATATCAAAAATGTTAAAATCAGAAATTGGCGAGGTAAAAATTTATTTCAGATGGCTCAGAAAGAAAATATTGGTTTTGTAAGCTCCAATTTGTCGGAGACATCCGGCTTCGGAGAAATGATTTCCCGGTGTGAAATCGTTGGATTTTCTCCGAAACGGGATGCTTCAGCAATGATACTTCAGGGGATTTTTACCTGCCCCGTCGGGGCTTTGAATCCCGGTAACGGTTCAGGATCATGATCCTGAATTCGCGTTCCCCCTTTTCAAGCTGATACAGCTTTTGGTAAGAAACGACTTTCGAGGCTTTTTTGAAAAAATCACGCTTGAAGGCGATCTCTTTTTCTGCATTAGCGAGTTGTTGCTCCAGAATTTCCCGGGCAAGGGTTTCCGTCATCTCGGAAGACGTTGTTCGGGGAGCCTGTTCCAATTGTTCTTTTTTCTGTACATATTCATTGTAAAGGGGCCAGAAGCGTTCCGCTTCCTCAACGGAAAGGTCCATTTTTTTCGTCAGAAATGCGATCTTCTGGCTCTGGATCTGGCTGATTCGGTTCGACCGGCTCTGAGCACTGAGAGCTGTTCCCAAAGCCAGAATCAATACGGTTGAAATAACAATTATTCTGTTCATTATGAATGGTTTAAATGATTAGTAAAGGATGGTTTCAAAATCTTCAAGGTGTTCTAAAATATAGGTCTCAAGCGTTTCCGTGTCCCCTGGAAAAAGGTCCGATGTTTCTTCCCCCGAGGCCATTCCTGCCAGGGTCTCGATGTCATATTCCATAATTTGCTCCTGGATAAAATCGTGAAGTTCGTTCAGTTTCACTACATTGGAATCCGTTGAAATCACATCCCGGTTCATCCACCAGACTATCATCAGCAGCAGCGCGACGGATGCAGCGGCTGGCCAGTATTTTCGCAAAAAAATGAATGCAGGTCTTGCTGTGGATCTTTTTCCCTGAGTCTGCGAATTAAAAATTCGTGAATCCAGTTCTTCAAAATACCCGGAAGGTACCTCGAATACTTGACCGGATCTGATTTCCTCCATGGCTTCCGGTAATCCTTTGTGATGTATTCCAGTGTTCATATGCCTTCTGAATTTTCTTTTACAAAATGTGTGATTTTCTGCACCGCATGGTGGTAGGATGCTTTCAAAGCTCCTTCTGTGAGATCCAGGATCCTGGCTATTTCGCTGTATTTCAAATCCGAAAAATACTTCAGCTCAAATATCTGCCGCTGCCGTTCAGGAAGCTGAGCTACGGCTTTTAATAGTATTTCATGGATTTTATTCCCCTTGAACCAGGGATCCGCCTGCAGATCTACTGAACTCAGATCCTGGGATCCAGAAGTCACTTGTCGCCGGTTCTTCCGGAGAAACTGAAGTGCTTCATTGTGTGCGATACGATACATCCAGCTCTTCAGCGCAGATTCTTCGCGGAAATCGTCCAGATGGTTAAATATTTTCATCCAGGTCTCCTGCAAGACATCATCCGCATTCTCATGCGTCCATACTATTTTCCTGAGAAACCAGTATAACTCCCGATGATACCGTTCGTAGACCATCCGGAATCCTTTATCCCTCGTGCGGTCATGCCGAATCATCCTGATGAGCTCTTTGTCGCTGACTTTTTCCAATTTCGACATATTTATCGTCCGACATCGGAAAGGTCCTGTTCCTTCCTGTCCGGTATCTATTAGATTCAATTTCGGGTCAAAAGTTTAATTTCGGAAAAAAATTTTTGGTGAGGAACCTTTCCGATTTGTTTTATAAATTAGACGGGTAAAAATTTTCCCTGTATGCACATACGACAGTGGGTGGCCAAAATGTTACTGGCTTTGCTTGGCTGGAGTGTCACCGGAGATCGGATCACGACGGCTAAAGGGATTTTCGTGGTGGTTCCACATACGCATTGGGAAGACTTTCCGCTCGGTTTGGCAGTAAGAGCCTGGCTGGGATTGCGGGTCCGTTTTATAGCCAAAAAATCTTTATTCGCCGGGCCGGCCGGACCCATATTCCGGATGCTGGGTGGATATCCAGTGGATCGGAGCAGGAGGCAGGGCTTCGTACAGGCGGTAGTTGATATCTTCGACAGGCATGAACGGTTCTATGTCGCTATTGCACCGGAAGGAACCCGCAAAAAGGTAGATCAACTTAAAACAGGATTTTATTATATAGCTTTGAAGGCCGGTGTTCCGATGTATCTCACAGCTTTCAATTATGAACGAAAATGTGTAGAAATTACCGGTCCGGTGTGGGCTGACGAGTCCAATCCGGATCAGTACAGCGAAATCGAAGCACATTTCCGCGGAATAATAGGCCGGATACCGGAATACAGTTTTTGAGACAATCAGAAAAGCAGATCACATGAGCGAAACTCAACTTTACCGCGATCTGACCCGGGAATTTCTGGGAATGGATTCGTCAGAGGAGGTCACCGAACAGCGGTATTCAGACTTGCTGGACGTCCTTCGGTACCACGAGCGAAAATACTATATCGACAATGATCCCCGGATATCCGATCCGGAGTATGACCAGATTTTTAAATTGGCAGAGAAAATAGAATCCCTTCATCCAGAGTGGGTCACCCCACTGAGTCCCACTCAGCGGGTGGGATCGGATCTGACTACCGGCCAGAAAACGATTCAGCATCTCACGCCGATGCTGTCATTGGCCAATTCCTACAATGATGTCGATCTGATCGATTTTGACAGGCAGGTGCAAAAATTACTGGGGAACACCGGGAAAGTGGAATATACGGTAGAACCCAAATTTGACGGAGGCAGTATTGTAGTGGTTTATGGGGAGAATCGGATGGTTTCAGCAGCCACTCGCGGTGATGGATATGTCGGTGAAGAGATCACCGCGAATATCCGAACCCTCCGGACGGTTCCTCTTTCTGCAGATTTTGCATCGGAAGGTATTTCCCGTATCGAATTGCGGGGGGAGGCCTTGATCCGGAAGGACCGGTTTGAGGAAATCAATGCGCAGCGTGAAGAAAACGGGGAGGTCTTATTCGCCAATCCACGGAACGCCGCCACGGGTGGACTGCGAATGAAAGATCCCGCAGACACAGCCAGGCGCGGGATCGAAGCATTTTTTTACCAAATTGCCTATATGGAAGGATCCCTGGTCGATCCGGACAAATTCAATAGCCACTATTCCCGAATTCAGTTCCTTGGTGACCTGGGGTTCAAAATCCCGCACGAGGGGATTAAAAAATGTGCATCGATACAGGAAGTGATTGATTTCTGTCGGGAATGGGAGAATAAAAGAGAAACATACGGCTACGAAATCGATGGCATGGTCGTCAAGGTGGACCGGGTGGACTTCCAGGAGAGACTCGGCAGCACGAGCCATCATCCCCGGTGGGCTATTGCATTCAAATTCAAGGCGAAACAAGCAACCAGTACCCTCGAAGAAGTACAGTTTCAGGTCGGGAAAATCGGAACCGTCACCCCGGTAGCCAAAATCACACCTACCCAACTGGCAGGTGTGACCATTTCGTCGATATCACTGCACAATGAAGATTTTATCACCGGCAAGGATATCCGGCTGGGGGATCAGGTGCTCATCGAACGGGCGGGTGATGTCATTCCATATATCGTAAAATCCTTTCCCGAATTGCGGGATGGGCATGAAACTGAAATTCGGTTCCCCGACCACTGTCCGGTATGTAATACTGCACTGGTGCGGGAAGAAACCGAGGCGGCCTGGCGTTGTCCGAATATCAACTGTGAAGCCCAGGTCCTGCAGCGGATCATTTACCATGTCTCGCGACCTGCGATGAATATCGACGGTTTTGGGAAAGCTCTGGTGCATACATTTTATGAGAAAGGCTGGCTTCAGAATATCAGTGATGTGTACAATCTGGATTATGAGGCCATCAAAGCCCTCGATGGTTTTGGTGAAAGATCAGTCCGGAATCTGGAAGAAAACATAAATAAAGCCAAAACCAATTCACTCACCCGGATTCTGACGAGTCTGAGCATACATCACCTGGGGAAGAAAGCTTCGTCTCTTATCGCTGCCGAAGTGGAGAATATTTTCGAACTGCAGGATTGGAGCCTTGAAGATTTTATCCAGATTAAGGATATCGGTCCGGTAGTGGCCAAAAATGTGCACGAATTTTTCTCCGTTCCCGAGAATGTCAACATTTTGCAAAAGATGGCCGAATACGGGGTTGATATGAGCCAAAAAGAATCGGATAAGCCCATGATTGTGGCAACTGATGCCCCGCTGGCCGGAAAGACTATACTTTTCACGGGAAGCTTGCAATCGATGACCCGTTCCGAAGCCCAGAAACTAGCTGAATCGTATGGTGCAAAAAACATCTCGGCAGTCAGTGGCAATCTGGATATACTGGTCGTAGGGGAAAAAGCTGGTTCTAAGCTCAAAAAAGCCCGGGATCTCGGCAGCGTAGAAATCCTGACCGAAACCGAATTCAAACAATTAATAGGAAGGTAGGTTTAAAATAATACCATTTTGTACAGCAGGTAAATCCATGAAAATATTATCCGACGAATGAAAAATATGAACCCCCAACTGATCCGAATATTGATGATCCTTGTTTTGGGCAGCAGTGGTATGAATTTATTGGCTCAGCAATATCTGGAAGACGAGGAGGATGGAGTGAGGCTGGTGGATGTGACCACCCTGGATACGAACTTTGTGCTGGACATTCGGTATGCCACGACAAATAATTTCACGGAAAAGCAAATGTATGAATGTGGCCGGTGCTACCTGCGTGAGCCTGTCGCTCAACTATTGATCCAGGCGCAGCAGGAATTTATGGAAATGGGGTATCGGATCAAGTTGTATGACTGTTATCGTCCCCGGCCGATACAGTATAAGCTGTGGGAAGTGGTTCCTGATGCCCGTTATGTGGCCCGGCCGTGGGTGGGGTCTGTTCACAATCGAGGTGGGGCAGTCGATCTCACGCTGGTTGACTCTGTAGGGCAGGAATTGAAGATGGGGACCGATTACGATTATTTTGGAGCGGAAGCCCACCAGGACTACACCGATTTGCCCGAAGAGGTACTTCGGAACAGGGCCTTGTTGCGAGATATTTTAAAAAAATATCATTTTTCACCGATTCGGACGGAATGGTGGCATTTTGATTACAATAAAAATAAATTATATCCATTATCTGATTTGGTCTGGGATTGCAATTGAAACCTTGTATATTCGTTATTTTCCCAGGTGTTTTAAAAATTAAAAAATTCTATGCAGGAAGTAAATACTTTATCCGGAAAGGAAGCCGTGGATGAATTGTCCGGAAAATACACACTCCTGAGAAATGAAATCGGGAAAGTTATTGTAGGGCAGGACAAGGTCGTGGAAACAGTGATCATTTCACTGTTCAGTAATGGGCACAGTTTGCTTGTTGGTGTTCCAGGGCTGGCTAAAACCTTGCTGGTCAGTACCATTGCGAATGTTCTGGATCTGGATTTCAAACGAATTCAGTTTACACCGGACCTGATGCCGTCGGATATTACGGGTTCGGAAATACTGGGAGAGAACAGGCAGTTTCAGTTCAACCGGGGGCCCATATTTTCCAATATCGTGCTGGCGGATGAAATCAACCGGACGCCACCGAAAACACAAGCTGCCCTTTTGGAAGCGATGCAGGAACGTTCGGTTACCGTGGCGGGTGAAAATTTTCCTCTGCCACAGCCTTTTTTCGTGCTGGCTACCCAGAACCCCATCGAACAGGAAGGAACTTATCCGCTACCGGAAGCACAGTTGGATCGGTTTATGTTCAATATTCCGCTGCAATATCCCAGTTACGAGGAGGAACTACAGGTGGTCAAAAATACAACGGGTGTCGAAAGTTCAGATCTAAGTCAGATTTTGACCGCGACTGAAATTCAGTTTTTTCAGCACCTGATCCGAAAGATTCCTCTGGCTGATAATGTCCTGGAATATGCGGTGCGACTCGTTCATCAGACCCGGCCGGAAGGTGATCAAAGTCCAGATATCGTTAAGGAATACATCCAGTGGGGCGCCGGACCAAGGGCTTCTCAATACCTCGTATTAGGCGCCAAATGCCATGCGGCAATTCATGGGAAATATTCACCAGATATTGAAGATATTCAGGCCATTGCAGATTATGTATTGCGCCACCGGATCGTACGAAATTATAAGGCGGAAGCAGAAGGATTGAATGAGGAAATGATTATCAGGGAATTACTGTAAGCCTGGTATTATCCCTTTTGCTGCCGGTTAATACACCATAAATGGTGTTCTTAACATCTTATGGGGTGAAAGGAATAGATTATGTTTAAAATAAAATTTCTAATTGGATTTCCTGTTGTAATGGCCTTTATACTTCTGGCAGGTTGTGGTCAGGGTTCGGGTGATTTGGGGGGTCGTGCCAAGCCATCCTCGATGGGTAAAATCTACCAGATTAATACCCTGATTTCCCCCGAGATATACAATTCGGATGCCATTGACACTTTTGATTACAGGTATGCGCGGGCTTATCCTATTCTGCCACAGCCGGAGCCCTATTTTGAATTGCGATTTTATGAGACACGGGATCTGGATGAACAACCTCTGTTGCGCAATCTGAAATGCTTTCTGATTTTGGCAGATATGAGTATCGATGACGATCTGACCAGGATGGTTCGGTCAGATTTCAGAGAATCCATTGATTTCCGGGAGTCGGGGGTGAAAATTGGGCAGAATAAATGGGCTAGTGATCAGCTCATAGTTTACATTTATGCTCCGGATAAAGCTTCTCTGATAAAGGAAATCAATCGCAGTTACCAGGTGGTTTCCGACCGCATTGCCCGGTTTTATGAAGGCATGATCCAGGCTACGGTATACGTGCAGGGATCCAACAAAAACATTCGGGATACCACATCCCAAAAATTTGATGTGGAAGTGAATCTCCCAGCCGATTATATACTGGCTCTGGAAGCCGATTCGCTGCTCTGGATGCGGCAGGAAATACCTAAGATTTCCCGGTCTATATTAGTTTCCCGTTTTCCATACCGTAGTGAAAGCCAATTTACCAAAGAAGGTATCATTCGTATGCGCAATGAACTCGGGGAATACATTTCCTCCACCATTCCAGGAACCTATATGAGGGTTAATTCCATTGATCTTCCAGTGTTTACACAATCGACCGAAATCGATGGCAGGTATGCCATGCGGGCAGTAGGAATTTGGGAAATCGTAGGCGATTTTATGGGCGGTGCTTTTGTCTCTTATGCCGTATTGGATGATGTTAATGATGAAATCGTGTTTTTGGATGGTTTTGTTTATTCTCCCGAAGAAAAAAAGAAGATGTCGATGATTTACCTGGATTATATTTTGCGACAAACCAAGATAGGCGGCGGACAATGAAGGTGATGAGCAGGATGTGGTGGGCTGGTCTGTTGGCCTTTGGAGTTCCCATTCTGCTTTGTGCCCAGGTGACATGTTCCGGTACCTTTGGCGATAATATTTTTACTGAAGGAGACTTTGGGCATGGTGCACCCAACATCCGGACGGATGTATCAGATATCGCACCGGGATACGCCTATACTACTCAGACTCCACCCGGTGACGGATTCTATACCATTACCAACAACATGGGTCGGTGGTCCAATATTTATGGAACCTGGATAACGGTAGGCGATAACAGCGATGATCCGTCGGGATATATGATGGTCGTGAATGCTTCTTATTCACCTGGCATTTTTTATGAACAGACGATTGACAACCTTTGTCCCAATACAACATTTGAATTTTCGGCGGATATTCTCAACGTAGTCCGGTCCCAGGTGACTGGTCATTCTCTTCCGGACCTGGAATTTCTCATCAATGATTCGGTCTGGTATTCGACCGGTACGATACCGCAGGACGAAAAATGGCATAAGCATGGATTTACCTTCGCATTGGGAGCAGGGGAAACGAGTCTGAAACTGACCCTGGTTAACAAGGCTCCCGGTGGAACCGGCAATGATCTGGCGTTGGACAATATTACCTTTCGGCCTTGTGGCCCGGAACCGGATTTGGATTTGTTGAGGGAGGTTATAGCCTGTGAAGAGGATCAGAATCCGGTGGTCATTTCCACTCAGGTAGATACCAGCCAGTTTGCCATTCAGTGGCAAAGTGCCCGGTCCATCGATGGCCAGTGGCAGAATACTGGAATGGTGAATGCGGTGAACCTTGAACAGGATCTGGAGGACCCCGGTGAATATTTTTACCGGTATAAATTGAGTAATTCAGCAGCGAACCTCGACAATCCCTATTGCGTATCCTATTCTGATGTAGTGAAAGCCACTAAATTTCCCCGAGTATTTGAATTGTGGGATACCATCTGTATGGGCAATTCCCGAATTTTTGATTCGCAAAATCTGACAACACCGGGACGCTATGAAGCAACCTTTACCTCAACCAGAGGGTGCGATTCGATCAGCGTCCTTCATCTGGAAGTGGTGGAAAGGCGTGATGCGTTTTTTGATCTGTCCATCCGGGATCCATTATGCCACGACTCGTCGGATGGCCGGCTCGAAATCATGAACGTTTCAGGGGGGTATGCGCCGTACCGGTATGAATTGGGCAATCAGATGAACACCACCGGCGTGTTTGACGGGCTGACTGCTGGGGTCCAATCTGCTCTGATAACGGATCACTTCGGCTGCATGTATGATACGGTGGCAGAATTGATCAGCCCACCACCATTCGAACTTTTTCCAATCCAGGATACACAGCTGGTCCTGGGCCAGCCTCTGTCGATTGACATTTCAGCTAGTGAACCGGTTTCTATGTTGACAGCCGAACCCGATATTTTTATGGAATGTAATGGTTGCCAATCCGTGACCTTTATTCCTGTCCAATCCACAGAGGTCAGTATCACGGCCATGAATGCCAATAATTGCGCGAGTACGGAGCATTTTTTCATATCAGTCGATGACCAGAATTTACCTATTTCTTTCCCCAATGCTTTTACTCCTGATGGTGACGGTATCAATGATTTATTTCAAATCGTCGTCCCGCCTCATCTGGTTTCGCGAATGATTTCGTCGAGGATTCTGGACAAATGGGGCAATGTGGTCTATGCCATTTCCGATCGGATGGATACGGAAATGACCACCTTGTGGAATGGTCTCAACAAAGACGACCTCGCCGAACCAGGCATATACGCTTATGTATGTGAATTGGAACTGATTAACGGAGAAATTCGCATTTATACCGGGGAGGTTCTGCTGATCGGAGCATCGTACTGAATTATTCCAGAATGACAGATTCAACCGACGGCAAATCAGGGAGTACAAAATCCGGGCTACATTCGACAATGTTTTGATCTACTCCCAACCGTTCTCCAACAAGAATGGTCTTCATCCCCAATCGGTGTCCAAAAAGTATATCAGAAATTGAATCACCCACCATCAAAGCTCGCGAGAATTGGATATCATGGAAATCTGCCTGTGCTCTGTAAGCCAGCACGGGTGAAGGTTTTCGGCAGTTGCCAGTCATATTTGCTGCATCGCCGCAATAGTAAACCCCATCGATGCAACCTCCAGCGGCCGTAATTTCACCTATCATATAGTCATGAACACGTTCCAGTTGTTCAGTGGTCAGATATCCTTTCGCTATGCCCTGTTGATTGGTGACCACTATAATATGGCGAAACATTCGTGAAAAAGATGCCAGAGTTTCCTTTACCCCGGGCAAAAACTCAAATTCTGAGGTGAATCGAATATAGGAGTTGGGTTTTCGTCGGTTGATCACTCCGTCACGGTCGAGGAAAAGGGTCCAGCTTTTATCAATTTTCAGTTTATCCATCCGATCAGAATTCACTGTCAGTGAACCGTGCATTTTTAATTTGGGTCGATTCGCTTTTGTTTTGTTCGAGAATAAGGGTGTCATGCTGCTCGAATCCGGTGATTTCGTCGAGTTGGTACGCGTTTCGATCGGTAGCATTGCGCGTGATAAGTTCTCCCAGAAATCCTGCCAGGAAAAGCTGCGAGCCGATAATGATACTGGCCAGAGAGATATAGAAATACGGATTGGAAGTGATCAGTGGTGCCGCGATACCGCGATCCAGGAGAATGAGCTTATCAATTCCGAGGTATATGGCTGCCGCGACTCCGATAAGGAAAAGAAATGAACCTAGTAAGCCAAAGAAATGCATGGGTCGTTTTCCGAATTTACCCATGAAAAATATCGTCAGTAAATCCAGAAATCCATTGACAAAACGGGAAAGTCCAAACTTACTCGTGCCATATTTACGGGGCTGGTGCCGGACTACTTTTTCTCCGATCCTCCTGAATCCGGCCCATTTGACGATGATGGGAATGTATCTGTGCATCTCACCATAAACCTCGATGGAATGGACCACCTTGTGTCGATATGCTTTCAATCCACAGTTGAAATCGTGCAACGGTATCCGGGACATTTTCCTGGCTGCCCAGTTGAAAAGCCGGGAGGGCAGATTTTTGGTTAATTTGTTATCGTACCGTACTTTTTTCCATCCAGAGACTATATCATATCCCTCCTCCATGATCATGTGATACAATTCGGGGATTTCTTCAGGGCTATCCTGCAGATCTGCGTCCATAGTGATTACCACTGCTCCTTTGGTGACACTGAAGCCGGTATTGAGGGCGGCAGATTTGCCATAATTGCGCCGGAATTTGACTCCCCGAATGACAGGGTTGGATTCGGCGAGATTTAATATGATATCCCAGGATTCATCCGTGGAACCGTCATCTATAAAGACGATTTCATAACGCAGATCATGGGCGGCCATCGTCCGTCGGATCCACTCCTCCAGTTCCGGAAGCGATTCTGCTTCATTGAGCAATGGAATGACAATGGATACATCATATGTATATGCAGTGTTGGATATCATCGAGTACGACTTCTGAAGATGGCGGCCAATATTAGTGCAACCAGGGCACCGGGAAACAACAGCGAAAATAAATAGCCGAAGAAGGATTGTCCCAGCGTGGGGCGGAATGTGTTTTTTCTGACTTCATCGATCGCTTCCTCCAGCTGTTCTTCGCCAAGCACATTCAACAGAAATCCCTGATCAAAGAGTTCCAGAGCTCTTTCTTTGGCGATATCTCCCAATTCGGGGTCTATATAATTGTAAAGAAAAAAATTAAAAAGCAGGTAAATGCCATTTCCGATTATGAAAGGAATGAACGCTTCCCTGAAGGCACCGGTGAAACTTAGGTATTCGTTGTCTTTTTTGGCTTCCCGTGCAGCCAGAAACATGGCAACGATCAGGACCAGTGTGGGAAAATAACTCATTGCAAAATTGACCATCATCCGGTTGTTGACCATGTCCACTACAAACATGATAACGACAATGGCGCCGCCTGCTATCAATCCCAGGTTTACTGATTTATTGTCCATAACGTATGTTTCTTAATTCTCTGGGAAGTCAAGTAAATATGTTGCTTATTCTTGTCGCCCGGATAGAATTACTACAAAAATAAGACTTCAGTACCAAATATAGTAATTTATGGCAGCATTAAGATGGTAGTGGGCGATACTTACCATTGAGCCAAATGGGTTATTAGTGACGGTCATTTTTACCCCGATGATACATGGTATTTTGAAAATACCATGCAAAAAACCATGCACCGGACTGCCAGGCGATTGGTTCACCGGTTTCCGGTCCCCGATGCCCTCTCAATACAACTCATAATTTTCCTCATAAAATACCCCTTTGATCCGGCCCTTCCACGATTGTCCGATCAGTGCATTATTTTTACTTTTTGAAGGGAAATCCTGGGGCGTAAACCGGGTGTCTTCATCCGGGTCGATCCACACAAAATCTATTGTTTTATCAGTTTCCGGAAGGGCCTGATCGATTCCCATAATAGTCCGGGGATTTATAGAAAGCCATTGGATCAGTTGCCCGAGGTTAATCTGTTTTTGCAGAAGATCATGGAGCGCCGGAAAGACAAGTGGCAGAGTGGAGGCTCCAAATTGTGCCTCAGCAAATTCGATTTTTTTCCATTCCTCTTCTACTGGCAGATGGCCTGAAACGATACAGTCCAGATGTCCGGACTGCAGCGCTTTGATCAGCGCCTGTCGGTCAGATTCTGTTCGTAAAGGGGGTAAAACCAGATAATTGGTGTCAAAATGCTCCACATCCCTTATCGTCCGTATAAGATTGAGGAAAGATACTGAAGCGTATAAATTAGGATTCCTTTTCCTGGCTTTTTTCAGAATTTCAAGACTTTCCTCGGCTGAGATCTGGTGGCAAAGCAACCGGGAATCGGTATATTCCAGCAGGTCTATATCCCGCTTCAGCATGATCGTTTCCGCAATTTCGGGTATTCCTTTAAGCCCCATTTCGGTACTGGTCCGGCTTTCGTGTACCAGGCCTTCCGGTTCGATCGATTGATCCAGAGGGGTGTTTATGATAAGGCCAGCAAAGGATTTGACATACAAAAGAGCTCTTTTCATTAACCCCACGTCCCCGATAGATTTCAGGCCATCACTGAAGGCCCGGACTCCGGCCCGATGCATATCATAAATTTCTGCGAGGTCCTGCCCCGCAGTTTTTCTGGAAATAGCTCCGATGGGCCGGATGTCAACCAGTTCGCTTTCATCCCTGATATATTGCGCGGTGGAGCGATTGTCGGTGACCGGATTGAGATTGGGCAGTACAAAGAGGTGCGTATATCCTCCACGTGCGGCCGCCCGCGTCAGGGAACGCAGGGTTTCCCGGTGTTCGAAGCCGGGCTCACCTGAAAAAGCTCCAATATCGACCAATCCCGGAGCGAGAATGCCTCCTTCAAGGACCCTGGTTCTGGCAGGCAACTCCAGCGAAGTCCCTATGTTTCCCACTTTATTATAATCCAGAAATACATCCCTTTTTTGGCCGTGAAGATTGTGGCCGGGGAAGCACAATTCGACATTTTTAAATAATATGCGCATATTGGGCGATCAGTTTTTGAAAAACCGTAACAGCAGGCTTTCCAGGATCAGAAATACCAATGCAAATATAAGACAGTACTTCCAAAAAACTTTACCGCGCTCAAATTCCTGGATAAATTGACCAATCGAGGCCATTTGTTCATTGTTCATGAACCGGGTATGCCCGGTCAATTGGTCCCTGAGTTCACGCTCCGTCCATAAACTTATATCACTTTCGTCCCTTGAAAAGTTCATCGCAAAATCACCAATGATTTGATCGCCTTCTTTTACCTGATAAAAACCCGCCTCCCGGATTTGATCATGGAGAAAAATTCGGACGATATCACCCGTCTGATTGAAGGAAGGAATGAATTGTATGTCCCCATTCCCCACTTCGATGGTTTCGGATCGTAGCTCCGTGTCAGAATTGATCTGGACCGGCTGATCCTGACCAATAAAGTAAGCGAGTTGGTTGGTGGTTGCACGGGACAGGGCCATACGATACAACATAGGAATGAAGATATCGGCATGATTCCCCAATGAATTCCATCTCGCATCCAAAGGCGATGTGGAAAGATACAACAAACCATGACCTGAAAGAATCCGAGTGATGAGGGGGTCCCCGTTGCGCAGCCGGATCAGGTCAGTGGAAGCAGACTGCCCCGTTCCAGTCAGATTGTAGTAAGCCCTTACCTGCGGCAATGCAATCTGGGTTTGCTGTCTTTCAAACACATCAGAAAACACAAAATCTTCATAATTCAGGGTCAGGGCTTCCATCTCTGCCTGCATCCATTCACCTAGCGCCAGATGGACGTTATTCCGTAGAAATGAATTGACACTTTCATTGGTTATCCCTGGTCCGGGAAACATCAATACATTTCCACCCTGTTCCAGATAGCGGGATAGATTAGAAGCCAGGCCTGAATTGATAGTCGTCAGATCATCCAGAATGATGAGGTCCTGCTGGTCAAATTCCGAATACACGATCCGGTCAATTGGGACAAACTTTTTTTCCACAGAGGCCTGCTGCTGAAAAGCCGACTCCAGAAAACGGTTCGGTGAACCACCATTGTCAATCACCAGAATCCGCAATTTTCGGCGGGCATTCAGCTGGAGATAATACCGGTTGTCAAACGTAATCGGGTGGTCCGTGACTTCTAGGGTCAATGATCTGGATTCCGTGCCAGACAGGGTTATGCCGATGGTGTCGATTAATGATTCTCCCGGATCTATGACGACCGTACTGACGGGTTTTACTTCGTTGTTCTCACGCCACACGATGCGGCTATCAGCGGGAGCGGCACCATAATTAGTCAGTCTGATGTACATCTGATTTTCCTGATTGGCTTCCGGAACGGGGGATTCGAACCAGCAGGAATCAATACTGATATTTTTGATCTCGAGCGGCTGAACCGGGACCGGGAAGAGGGTAAGCGAACTGTCAACCTCAATGGGTGACGTGATGGCGTTGCGTTGGAAATCGGACAGCCAGTACATATGTGCTTTTCTGTCCTGCCGGGCTGCTGTCTGGTTAACGAACTCATATATATGATCCAGACTGGCAGACCCCGAGGTCAATTTTATTTCATCGACAAGGCTGAGTGCCAGATCCTGACTTACCAATCTTCGGGCGGCTGGATTGAGTTGATTGGTGACGATCTGGAAGGAAGTTCCTTCCGGGTAGGACCGGATAATCTCCTTAGCACGGTTGACTGCGACCTGAAAGACCGGCGTTTCACTGCTCAGCGCTTCCATGCTGTATGAATTGTCGATAAAAATCGAAACGAAATCCGGCGTTTCGGTGTCAGCCGCCGCACGGTCGCGCAGAAATGGCTGTGCAAAAGCCATCACGAGAAAGAACAGGAAAAATATACGGGCCAGCAACACGAGAATATTTTTCAACCTCGACCGGGTTTGCTTTTCTTCCATCAATTCCCTGAGAAATCCCACATTGGAAAAATATTCCGTACGATACCGCTGGAAATAAAAAAGGTGGATGATCAGCGGGATCAAAATACTCGCCAGCGCGATCAGAAACAATGGAAAAGCAAACTGCATAGTTCTTATCGGTTTAAAGTTGATTGCCGCCGCTTCTTATACCACGACACACCGGCGAATAAAAGTATAGCAAAAATGATAAATCCGGCCAATCCGTACAAAGCATTGAACGCGTTTTTCATTACTGCTAAAAATACTATCGCCACGAGAAGAACAGTGGCTATTTCATTGAACAGCCGGAGCCGAAAGGATGACCAATGGATCGAATCGTTCCCGGATAATCGATAAATGATCCGACCGCAATACCAGTGATAGACCAACAATCCTACTACCAGGCACAATTTGGCTATCATCCATGGATGGCGAAGTAAATCCGGATTCAGGAATAACATGCTACTGCCTGCCAGAACGGTCAATATCATAGCTGGTGTGGTGATGATACGATACAGTCTCCGGATCATAATCTCATATTGCCCTCGGAGCGTGGCTTTCTGGACCTCGGGTAACGCGTCCGCCTCCCGGTAATAGACGAACAATCTTACCAGGTAGAACAGGCCGGCAAACCAACTGACGATGCCGATAATGTGGATGGATTTGGAGATCAGATACATCATACTCCTGAACTTATTGGATGAAAGCGAACTGGATCAGATTAGCTCCCATCTGCAATGCTTCCAGTCTTTTTTCGGGCGGGTCATCGTGAACCGATTCATCTTCCCATCCATCGCCTATGTCGGACTCATAACTGTAAAAGCACACCAGGCGACCCTCGTGAAACAAGCCGAAGCCTTGTGCGGGATTGCCATCGTGTTCGTGGATCTTGGGTAAGCCCTGTGGAAATGAAAATTTCTGATGGTATAAGGGATGGTCAAATGGAATTTCAACAAAATCCAGTTCGGGGAAGACCTTTTTCATCGCCACCCGAATGTAGGGATCCATCCCGTAATTATCATCGATGTGCAGGAATCCTCCGGCTTCCAGATACATGCGCAGGTTTTCGGCTTCCTGATCATTGAAAACTACGTTACCATGACCGGTCATGTGGATAAAAGGTAGATTGAACAATTCTGGGCTACCCACTTCTACTGTCACGTAATTGTCGTCCAGATTGGTCCCGATGGTATGATTACAAAAACGGATGAGGTTGGGTAGGGCGGTTGGGTTGGCGTACCAGTCCCCTCCACCGCTGTATTTGAGCAGGCCGATCGGTGTTTTCTGGGCCGATAGCGATATATGGATGAAGGCTATGCACAGTATGGTTAAAAAATACCTCATTGAGTTGCCAGGGTTTTGATATGGTAACAACTTTTAATTATTTGTACAGCCGCAATGGCAGCAGTCTCTGTTCTCAGTCGGTTTTGCCCCAGCGATACGGGGTGCCAACCGGCACTCAACGCTAGTTCCATTTCTGCAGGAGTAAAATCCCCTTCCGGTCCGATCAGTATGGTAACGGGATTTTGTCCGCTGTATTGCTGCTCCAGAAGTGGCAATTCCACTCTTTCCACAGCCGTGGCAATAAATTTTTGATCGGTGCCACTCCTGTCCTCCGTCAGAAAATTTTCCAGGTTTTGTACCGATTCCAGGATAGGAACATATGGGTTAAAAGATTGTTGTACGGCGGATTCGATGATTTTCTGTGCCCGGTCTGTCCTTAATCCTGGTTTCAGGGTGCGCTGACATTTGAGCGGGGTAATTCTATGAACTCCCAATTCGGTAGCTTTTTCAAGGAAATATTCAAATCGACTGTCTTTTTTAATCAGTGAACAGGCAATGTGGACATTCCAATTTTTGATATGGAATTCCTGATTATTGATGATTGCAGACACCTGTCTGTGATCTATGGAACGGATGAGGGCTGTGAAAATGGTGCCGTGACCATCGGTGGCGTGGATCGTCTCGCCGGGTTGCTTCCTCAGGCTGCGTACTATATGGTGCGAAACTTCCGGATCGAAGAATAATACATCTTCATCCTGATGGTCTATTAGGTGCAATGCCATGGTACAATTTTAAGAAATTATCCCGAGGTTTGGACTTTTTAGTCCCAATATCTCAGCGCACCCCGGTGCAGATGACCCGAAATTCACCAGGATATTCTTTCGCACTTCAGAAACAGAGAGTGGAGCTCCCTGTTGTCATTAATATTGCAATGTGATTTTTGGCCCAATGATGTATTCTGCTTCAAGGTATTCGGTGTTACGGACTTCTGTGGATAGCTTTTTGCGTGAGGTGTTTCAAGAAATCCGATGCAGGGATACTTCATTGTTTTTTGAACTTCCAACCACCCCGGTAAGTTGACCACTAATCTAAAAAACTGCGATGTTCGTCAATTATCTGTAACTTTGCACGCTGTTTGCCGTTGGTAGGATAATTTTACCATCGATCGACCTAAAATTCAATAACTTTATTCTTTGCTAAGTAGAAATATATGGGTGTTGTAATTGCACAATTTGCACTGAGTCTTTCCATTCTTATTGTCCTCCATGAGCTGGGGCATTTTTTACCGGCCAAGTGGTTTAAGACCCGGGTGGAAAAATTTTATTTGTTTTTCGACCCCGGTTTTTCCCTGTTTAAGAAAAAAATCGGAGAAACGGAGTATGGTGTAGGCTGGCTGCCCCTGGGGGGCTATGTCAAGATTTCCGGTATGGTGGACGAAAGCCTGGATACTGAGGTGCTCAAGGAAGAGCCCAAGCCCTGGGAATTCCGTTCCAAACCGGTATGGCAACGGTTGATTATTATGCTGGGGGGAGTGACGGTGAATTTCATTCTGGGTTTCCTGATTTTTGGCTTGATGCTTTGGCAATACGGATCAGAATATTTACCGTCGAGTGAGCTTCAATACGGACTGCAGGTGGATAGCATCGCAGGAGAAATGGGTTTGCAAAACGGAGACAAAATTCTGGCTATCGGTGGAGTGCCCTGGGATCGGTACAATCCCGGTGCCATACGTTCTGAAATCGGTATTAACAACGCCAGTACCATTACTGTGGAGCGCGATGGCAGCGAGCAGGTCATCAATATCGATCCGCGTTTTACTCAAATTCTGACTGGATATGAGTTCAAGGATGCGTATTTGGTGGCGCCGCGTATGCCCGTGGAGGTTATGCGGGTGGTCAAGGATAGCAATGCGGAGAAAGCAGGGCTTCAGAAGGATGACAAAGTTTTGGCCATCGGGGACGTGGAAACGCGCTTCTTTGATCAGTTTCTGGCAGAGATACAGCATCACAAGGGAGAAGAAATCACGCTTCGTGTGGATCGCGACGGTACCAGGATGGACTTGTCGGCTCAGGTGACAGAAGAAGGGACGCTTGGATTCCAAAACTACGGCTTTGAACATTTCTTCCAGTTTGCCACAGAGGAATATACCTTTGCTGAGGCCATTCCGGCCGGCGTGGTGAAAGGCTGGGATTTTATCATGACCCAAATCAAGGCTTTCGGACAGATGTTCCGTGGAAAGATTAAAGCGTCGGATAGCCTGGGAGGATTCGGAACCATTTCACAGCTTTTCCCTGACCAATGGGACTGGCAGGCTTTCTGGCGTAATACCGCCATTCTTTCTCTGATTCTCGGTTTTATGAATCTTTTACCGATCCCTGCTTTGGATGGGGGCCATGTTATGTTTTTACTGATCGAAGCAGTGACCGGAAGGAAGCCCAGCGATAAAGTGCTCGAAATTGCCACAATCATAGGTTTCGTCCTCGTAATCGCATTGGTGTTGTATGCCAATGGTCTGGATGTGTGGCGGTGGTGGAAAGGACAATAGGTTTTACGCTGTGCGCTGTACGCTGTGCGCTGTACGCTGTACGCTGTTCGCTGTACGCTGTTCGCTGTACGCTGTTCGCTGTACGCTGTTCGCTGTGCGCTGTACGCTGTTCGCTATAAGCTATACGCTTTTGATTAGCAGAGAGAATGAGTTCTCCACTGAAACGAATCGTCAATTGTCAATCTAAAATCGATCTGCGCTGTGCGCTTCGGATTAGCAGAGAAATCAGGTTCCTCACTACGACAATTTGGATTTACAATTCAATTTTGGTAATTTCCATTTTTGACATTAAAAATTTTAGGTCACATGGCAACAACAGTTGAGGAATACATTGAAAAGAAACCGCAGTGGCGGGAGGCCCTGGAAGAGATGAGGGCTATTCTACTCGACACCGAACTGGAAGAGGACGTCAAGTGGGGCGCTCCCATGTACACCCTGGATGGTAAGAATATCGTGGGGATCATGGGTTTCAAATCCTATACCGGCCTTTGGTTTCATATGGGAGCACTTTTAAAGGATCCGTACAATCTACTGGAGCAGTCCGAAGATACGACGCAGAGCCTGCGCAAAATGATGTTCCATTCCATGGAGGAATTTAACCGGCACAAAAAGCATATCAGGGAATATGTGCTCGAAGCCATCGACAATCAAAGAGCGGGTAAGGAAATCAAATTCGAACGGATCAAAGAGTTGATCATACCATCGGAATTACAGGAAGCACTGGACAGCGATCCGGAGCTCAAAGCGGCATTCGAAAGATTTACACATGGTAAGAAACGGGAATTCGCTGACCATGTCTCTTCTGCCAAGCAAGCCGCCACCAAACAGCGGCGAATCGAAAAAGTATCAGGGATGATCCTTGCAGGTCAGGGACTCCATGATAAATACAGATAGAAATGATTTACTTCCGGAGCTCCAGACCTCAGTGCTCCTGATCTTACCCCGTTATAGCTGATCTGGCTATGTAACATCATACCTCTACAATACCGTATCATCAATCTCCCCCAAAAAGGGGAATAAACCCCCTGGTTTTGGGGTGTTTTCCGGTTGTATGTTCTTGTACTCATACCGACATTTGATCGCAATGGCACCAGCCATCTGTGCGCCTGGAATTGGTGGCCGGTTGCCATATCGGAGCAAGCCGAAAATCCGGGTAAATGCTCTGTTTCATAAGTTCGTATGAAACAGGGTAACAGAGTAGGTATCAATTTAAATCTACAGCTATGGCAAAGCGTAAAAGCTCACCAGAAAACAGCGACCCTAAAGGAATCCCACCCCTGCATTTCTTTGGTGAAAGAAACAAACCAGATGGTACAGATGAAATTCTGAAACGCAGATCGATTCTGGGAGACCGGAAAATCCCGGCAGAACTGGAAAAACTGATGACGACGATCAGTGTGTATCAACATGCCGGGAAAAATGCGCGGGAAGCAAACCTGCACACCGAAAAAATCGATTCATCCGATGAGAGAACGACCTGGAAAATTGATATTCCCGTGAACCGGGAGTTCGCCAATCTGGGTACTGCATTACCAGGTAGAACAGCCGTAAAGGAGAAGCCGGAATTATTGAGAAAGGAAACCGATGCCAATGTTTCCTTTAATTCGTACCGGCCATCCTGGATAGACGGAACCTATTCACCCAGGATAATGACCGAACCGCATTTTAGGAAAATGGAACGATTCAACAAACGCAGGATTGACCCACTGTATGTCTTTGGTGCGGATGACCGGTGGGCCTTCCGGGATGCTTCCTGGCCCTGGGGGCTCGTTGGCAAGGTGTTCACCAGTGAAGGCTGGACTGGCTCAGCGGTTTTGATCGGAGATCGACTGATCGCCACTGCCGGCCATGTAGTCCCCTGGGGAAAAAGTTCCTGGTGGATGCGATTCGTTCCCGCCTATTACGATGGATCTTCATTGCACGGCCCCGGTGTCCAATCCTACGTTTCCGATGCCAGAGGGTATGATGTGAATGGGAATGTGACCGGGTATGACTGGGCCGTATGCAGATTGTACGAACCCCTGGGTTCTTACCTAGGATATTTTGGATACAATGGTTACAGCAGTAGTTGGGAGGACGAACCGTACTGGTCCATTATGGGTTATCCGAGTGCAATCGCCGGAGCGCAGAGACCTTCGTTCCAGGGAAGTGTCACATCCGATGATACGGACGGAGATTCCCATGGTGGTCTGGAAATCGAAACAAAAGCTGATCTCACTCCGGGAAATTCCGGCGGTCCGATGTTTGGGTGGTGGAGTGGTGATCCCCGTGTGATCGGTGTGGTCAGTGGACAGGAGGAAGAATGGCATCCCGGCTTCTGGCCCTGGGAATGGGGTAATCTTGATAAGACCAATGTGATCGCCGGCGGATCAGGTTTTACCAATATGATGGCCTGGGGCAGAAGTAATTGGCCATTGTAATTCCAGGTTATGAAATGTTACTTCCGTTCTGATAAATGTATCGGGGCGGAAGTATTTTTTTAGTCCCAAAACAATCTCATCATATATTGAGAAGTGCCGCAGGAAACCACCAATAGTAATAAGAACTTATGGACCGGAATTCTATATCCCCATCAGCAACTGTACCGGATTCTCCAGCAATTCTTTTACCCGTACCAAAAAGGTCACCGAGGTGCTTCCATCAATTACCCGGTGGTCGTACGACAGGGCCAGATACATCATCGGATGGATCTGTATTTCGCCGTTTACCGCTACGGGACGCTGGATAATGTTGTGCATTCCCAGGATACCCGATTGTGGCTCGTTGAGAATCGGCGTACTCATCATGGAGCCAAAGATGCCTCCATTGGTGATGGTAAATGTCCCACCAGTCATTTCTTCAAGACTCAGTTTGCCCTCCCGGGCTTTGTCTGCCAGTTCTTTGATCTTGTATTCGATCTGATGGAATGCCAGTGATTCCACGTTGCGAACAGGGGGAACTACCAGCCCGTTGGGAGTAGATATCGCGATGGAAATATCCACATAGTCATGATAAATGAGATTCTCCTCATCGATCCGGGCATTGACATCGGGCATTTCCTGTAAGGCCACCGCACAGGCTTTGGCGAAAATAGACATGAATCCCAGCTTGATGCCGTATTTTTCCACAAATTTTTCCTGGTATGTTTTCCGGAGCTTCATGATCTCCGTCATATCTGCTTCGTTGAAGGTGGTCAGCATCGCTGTGCTGTTCTTGGCAGATACCAGTCGGCGGGCAATGGTACGCCGCATCCGCGACATTTTCTCAGTACGTTCACCTCTGGAAAAAAGTGCGGATGCTACGTCCTGTTCAACCGGTTTTTGGGATGCCGTAGAAGTTGTTTCTCCGGCTGGTTTTTCTGATTCTTTGGGACTGGATTTTTCTATGGAAGTTGCTTTTATTGCATCTTCTTTGGTTATTCTGCCGTCCTTTCCGCTTCCTTGAACTGTGGACGGATCAATATCATTTTCGGAGAGGATTTTCTGAGCTGCCGGTGAAGGATGGTTACTGGCATAAGTAGTTTTTTCTGTAGTCTCAACAGGCTGAGCGGGTGTATCCTGCTCTGTTGCTTCCCTTTCTTCTGACTGATCTTCCGACCCTGCCTCAGATTCTGATGTAGTTTCCGTAGGTGCTGCCCCTGATCCCTTCACCGAAGTATCTACCTTGGCTACCAGCGCTCCTATCTCCAGATCATCTCCTTCGCCGGCCACGTGAATCAATTTACCACTTGCTTCCGATGGAAATTCCAAAGTGGCCTTGTCCGATTCAAATTCACAAATCGGATCGTCCATTTCCACGTAGGCACCGTCTTCCTTAAGCCAGGCGGATAAGGTGACTTCGGTAATCGATTCTCCTATGGTGGGTACTCTAAGTTCTACAATGCTCATGTCCTGTGTCAGTTTTACCTTAATGAAAAGTAAATGTATTAATTTTTCATGTAATGACCTATTTCGTTTTGACCGGTTCGTCAAACGTGACCGTCATAGTGAAAGTATTGGGTTGCCGGAATAATAATTTGGATTCCGTGGAGAACACATAACCGCGACCGGGATTCCAGTCGATCTCTACCTGTTGTTCGGAAACGGCGGATTTCTTTCGGCTGTGCACCTGTAGATTTTCCACATTTCCATCCTTTTTGGCAATGACGATATGCTGAACCGGAGCCCTTTTGTTCGTCAGTGTATATCGGATCAATTCAAATCCTGCGCTGTCCCGCCTGGTAGTTTTTACAAAATCAGCCCACCTGGGAGTGGCAATTTCGTACTCGCGTAGTTTATTCAGGTCATCGAGTATATTGTGATTCGAAATGTGCCGGGTTTCCGGTTCGTTTCCCGAAACTTGAATGGTTTTGGAAACATCCCGAAGCGTGTCGTTCCCGGATTCTGCTATGACAGAATCGAGGAGGTGGTTCAGACTGATCAGATCCGTTTCGAAATGGGCCGATTTTTCCGGATTCATGCACCCTGTAACGCCCATTATCAATAAAATTGCCAATAGGGTGACCGGACTAAAGGTGTTATAGGGTCTTTTGTTATCCGAGTAGTACATGACCAGTCATTTCATCGGGAATGGGAAGACCCATAAGGGCCAGGATGGTCGGTGCGACATCGCCCAGTTTTCCATCCGAAATATTTGAAAATTGCGGCTGGTTGTCCAGGTAAAATATCGGCACAGGGTTCATAGTATGGGCCGTATTGGGACTGCCGTCCTCGTTGATCATGTAATCGGAATTGCCGTGGTCGGCGATGATCAGAATGGAATATCCCGCTTCCAGAGCGGTATTGCAAACTTCCCGGGCGCAGGCATCGACGGTTTCAGCGGCCTTCATCGCAGCCTCAAAAACTCCGGTATGCCCTACCATATCTGCGTTTGCAAAATTGAGGCATATGAAATCCGGCGCGTTTTCCCGGATGTCATTTATCACTCCATCCGTGATACCCCGTGCGCTCATCTCGGGTTGCAGATCATAGGTGGCAACCTTGGGCGAATGTATTAAAATCCGGTTTTCTCCGTCAAAGGGTTTTTCCCGGCCACCCGAAAAGAAAAAGGTAACGTGTGGATATTTTTCGGTTTCGGCAATACGCAATTGGGTTTTGCCCTGGCTCGACAGATATTCGCCCAGGGTATTTTGGATATCATTTTTATCGTAGACCACGTGAAGTCCGGTAAACGAATGGTCGTATCGCCCCATGGTGACCATGTAAAGATTCAGTGGGTACATTTCTTGTTCCGGATAAGCTTTCTGGGTCAGAGCTGAAACGATTTGTCGCGGTCGGTCGGTTCTGAAATTGATGAAAAATGCGGCATTACCATCCCGGATGGTGGTAAGGGGGTTCCCGGTGGAATCCGTTAAAATGATTGGTTTGACGAATTCATCGGTAATTCCATTAGCATACGATTCACGAACCGTCTCCACCGCATTGGTGGATTTTTGGCCTTTCCCATGAACCATCAGATGATAGGCTTCAGCAATGCGTGGCCAGCGCTGATCCCGGTCCATGGCATAATACCGACCAATCACGGAAGCGATTCGAGCTTTTTTACCGGCAATATGTTGCTGTAGTGTCATCAGATAATGAATACCGCTTTTGGGATCCGTATCCCGACCGTCGAGAAAACAATGGACATACACCTGGATTCCGGCATCCTCCAGTACGTCAATGGCAGCCAGGAAATGATCGATGTGCGAGTGGACACCTCCATCGGATAAAAGACCCATCAGATGCACCACTTCCTGGTTGGTATGGCAATATTCGATCAATTCCCGAATAGCTGGTTCTCCTGGGAAATCTCCTAATGAAATCGCTCGGTTGATGCGGGCCAGCTCCTGATATACAATCCGACCAGCACCAATATTCAAATGTCCCACCTCGGAATTACCCATTTGACCGGCGGGTAATCCTACATCTTCCCCATAGGTAACCAGACGGGCATTGGGGTAATCCCGGTACAGGGAATCCGTAAAGGGTGTTTTTGCCTGTGCAATTGCAGAACGTTCCGGATCCGGCCCGATACCCCAACCATCCAGGATCATCAACAGACTTTTTTTCATCATATCCAATTTCTAAGGCGCCAAGTTAGGGAACATTGAAAAAACTACAAAGTTTATCCTGCTTATTGACGGTGGGCTATAGATGCTGTTCTGGTTTCCAGATGTTCCAATATATATTGTCCAATTTGCCTGCCCTGCTTTTTCCCAAGTTCTATAGCAGGTCTGTAGTGGATTCCACCATACAACCGACTGATCGATGCTTCATCAGCAGCCTGATGAAAGGATGAAAAACTTCGCATCGGTAGCCCGTATTCTATTTCGATGGTGTCATCGTATTCAAAATTGTCGCCAAATATGGCGGTGAGCAGTTCTGCAGACGTGGCAGATAATACCGAATGCCCACTGGTATGCTCCGGAAACGGCGGGGTCTGTAGCAAGGGCCTCCAGTAGGGATCGATATACCGGTTGATGTAGGTCTCAGGCCGAAGCAGGTTGGATTGGTATTTGGCGTCCCAGCAACTGATGAACGAATCCCACAATCCTATGGATACCAGGGTGTAGGAATTGATCGTTTCGATCACATTCAGATCTGCTTTACGGGCGGCAATTCCGGTAATGCCCAGCCAGTGACCGCCGGGTGATATTTTTTTAGTGCCAAAAAGAACATGGCCCCGATGGTGGGATACAAAGGGATTGCAATCCCAGAAGCTGGCTATTTCTATATAGTCATCGTTTTCGGTTTTGGTGGAATCATATACCTCTTTGGCTACCATATAAAAAGCGGATCCTGGAATCGTATCAAAAACCGGTGGTAGGGGTGGGGCAAATTGATCTGCAGATTTCATCACCATCGGTCTGATTTTATTCCAGTGGGGTTCGATACCATCGATATAACCCGGTGGTGTGGGTTGCCAGCGGCCTGGTTCATCGTTGATCGCATATTTTGGCATAGTCCGGGTTTCTTTGTATTGGTCAGTAGCCATCCAGTGGCCAAAGTGTTCAGCGACCTGCATGGCGTATGCCTTTGAATCTTTCAGAACGCGTGCGGGAATACCAATTCGTTCCCATTCTGCGTCCATTTCAGTACGGAACGCTTCCATTCGCTCTTCTGAAAAAATGAGCCGTTGTCCAATGATACTGAATACCTCCAGGGCAGCCAGGTAGGGATCTGTCAAGGTAGTGGTATCGATAGGTGGTATAGGAGTGAAATCAGTTAATTGACCTGCCAGAGACCGGTATTCGGGATTAGATTGTGCTATGATTTCATAAGCCGCAATAGTCGGATAGGTGTAAATCCGGGTGGCCACGGGAGGCGATAAGATATCATATACTACGATATCGTTAATTTTTTTCCACGATTTGTGAAAATATTCCGGAGTGTATAGTGCTGCTTTATAGTCGACATTTGTCTCAGACTGACAGGCAGCCAGGACGACAACAAGTATTAGAATTTGTAAATATTTCATGGTGGTTTAATAATGTATGCCTATACGAAGTTACTACTTATATGTGAAAATATGATCGGATTAACACTGGTTATTTGATGATTCTCGTTTTGGATTTTTAACGGAAAAATAACGCATGTGTGACGTTTGTTTCGGAGGTGACCTGAAATAAAAGAACAGAGGGAAGGGTTTTTTATTCGAAATTTGAACCTTTAAGTTGATGAAATTAATTTGGTCTGCTCTGTTCGCAATACTGTCTGTTGTTCTGGCAAGGGCTCAGGATTATCGGCTCAATGATTCGCTGTACGTATGGGAAATGCATGGGGTGGCCATGATCGAAGATCCTGCACATCCGGCAAATGTATCTGGTAAATATTATTATGGTTCTGCCGCGCGGGTGGTAGATACGGATATCCATCGGTTCCCGGCTTCTATGGAAGTGAACGAAGGTTATATGATGTCGGGACATTGGGTTCGGGTTATTATCAGACGGGATACGGGCTATGTGTTCGACGGATTTCTGTCACATTTAAAACCTTTTGACCTCCGGTCCGATGCACGTGGTCTGGAATTATTGCGCGCCAATTTCTCCGGATCAGCAGAAGTATCTAAAGATGTGCGCGCTTATTCTGCACAAGCCATGTCCGAGGGAGAAAGCCATGAAATGTCGTTTGACAACGGGGTTCAATGGACCATTCGGAAAGTAAAACCCTGCATCGTAGAGCAATATACCCTCCCGGAATGGCGATA
The DNA here is from genome assembly GCA_965652315.1 of uncultured Saprospiraceae bacterium. Classification (GTDB taxonomy): domain Bacteria; phylum Bacteroidota; class Bacteroidia; order Chitinophagales; family Saprospiraceae; genus Membranihabitans. The sequence goes on from CBFGVZ010000015.1 coordinate 28,617, forward strand.
TGCAGAGGTATATCAGTTTATGATGGCCGTGTATTCCAATTATTTTGACCAGAGCGCTACTTTTATGGCCGAACCGGAATTTGTGCGGAAGACCGGGAATAGGGTGGAGTTTGTATTGAAGGATGAGCAGGGTATGAGGCAGATTACCCTGTTACATAAAGGGCGATCCTGGGTGATCAATACCTTGTCTTGCAATGATTGAGGACTGGGTGTCGGAAATCAGGCTACAGCATGAAATTCTACAATTGTGGGTATATAACCAGTTCAATCTCTTTTTCAAAATCGACAGTCTAACCAGGCCTGTCTAAAAACATTCCCCTGGAATTGAAATTTCATCTATTCTTCACCAATTTCTTCAAAGCATATATAATATAAGGGACATGGTTATAGGTCTCGACAATTTCTCCGCCAAACTGTTTTTTGAATTGGTTGATGGGTTCTTTGGTTCCCACGAAATCGAAATACCGGAAACCGAGCGAGCGGAAGAATAGCATATCCTGATAATAAAGATATTTGTTCGCCGAACTGCAGAGCTGTTTGTCGGCATTGTTGGTGAAAGAACGATATGCTGAGGCGTTGATAAACTGAAAGGTTCGTCGTTCTTCGGGGTCACCAATGGTGAGGTGGGCGGCCATTCTACCCAGGTCAGGATGATACACTTCTGAGTAATAATAATTTGGATGGACTTGGAATGCTTCTTTGGGTAACGGATTAAGACTTTTATCCTTACGGATTGGTTCGTAAAATTCCTTCAGATCCGGTATGCGATCCGGACGTTCTACAGATAGATTGGCTTCTTCTGATTTTCGGATGTGGTACCACAAGCGTTTGCTATAAGAAGCCTCAAAGTCGGATTGAAGATCGATCAGCCGGGTTTTATAGCGGGTGGTTTTGTAGAAAGGGCTTGCTTTCGGCACGTAACTCATGATATAAGACCGGAGGGAAACCAGCGGTATTTTTCTGGCGTAATATACGGAAGACTGATATTTCCCTTTGAGTAAAAACACGGACCGGTCGATTATACGAGTTATTGCTGTCAAAGCTACAAATAATCGATATGATTACCAGAGGACAAAAATTTGGTGTGCCCACCGGGGGATTGGAGTTCAACGAATCCGGTTGATAATTTTTTGCATATAATATACCGGAAGCGGGATATGGGTCCAGGTTTGTACAATTTCTCCGCCGAATTCCTTTTTCATTTGATTCATCGGTTCGCGAACCCCGACCATATCATAGATACGGAAACCGTTCTCCCGAAAAAACATCATATCACGGTGAAACAGGTATTTATTAGCGAGGCTGCAAATGCGTTGTTGTGCCTTATTGGGGAAGGATCTGAATCTGGATATATTGACCAGACCGTGAACGATTCCTTCCTGTCGATCCCCTATTGAGATATGTGCAGCCAGCCTGCCGAGTTTCGGGTGGTATATCTCGGAATAAAAATAATTTTCAAGTGGACTATGGATCCCTTGGGGGAGCGGGCCAAGGTTTTTAGCAGTCTGCACGGGATGATACAGGGTCTGGATATCGGGTATTTGTTGCGGCCGACTGATTTCCAGGCCCAGAGATTCGGCATTCCTGAGATACTTCTGGAGTCGGGGCGAATACTTTTGTGAAAAGTCGTCGTTCAGTGCGATCAACCGGGTGGGAAATGGAATTGTTTTATAAAATGAGGAAGATCGTTCGACAAAACTCATCTCATAAACATACCTCGAAACCAAAGGTACCTGTCGGGCATAGTACCGGGAGGTAAGGAATTTCCCTTTTATTTCAAACATTCACCTGGAATTACATTTGATCAATTACCTGCAAAAATACGAATCCATTCGTTTAAATAACGGGTTGGCCCATGGGCGAAAGGCATCATTGCCAAAGAATTTCTCTCAACATCAGCAGAAATAAATCCGGAGCATTTTTTGGATTGGACACACGTGAAGTTAGATAATCAACTTTTTCGTCCGTCTCATTAGAATCATTTAGCTTAGTGGCTGGAAATGAGAATCAATAAGTATATGAATTATTCCGCATCGATGTCCCATACCTTTTTCGTAATCATGGCGGGGGGGGTAGGTTCCCGTTTTTGGCCGGCTAGCCGGGAAACTCAACCCAAGCAATTTCTTGACATTCTGGGTACAGGCCGGTCACTGATTCAAATGACTT
>CBFGVZ010000016.1:0-30060 GCA_965652315.1 uncultured Saprospiraceae bacterium
AGTTCATCCCAATGGAATACATTCCCGGTGATATTTGTGTAGCGAAACAACGCCCGGAACCCGGCGAGCCTGATAGTCCGGATAGTCCGGATTTTAAGGTGATCAACTATTTCAGTCCCAATGGAGACGGAAAAAATGACTTTCTGGAGTTCAGGGGACTTGAAAAATACCCGGTAAAGAAATTGACCGTGTATTCACAATGGTCGAATAAAATCTATGAATCGGGTAATTATGAAAACAACTGGGACGGCTATTATCAAAATGCCCTCGTACCCGAAGGCAATTACTACTACATACTGAAATATGGTCAGGATTCTACGCAGACCGTAACCAGTATGCTCACCATCCATCATTAATTTACCAATACAAATTTTTGCCATGAAAAATATATACCTTCTGATGTTGGTCACGATTTCCTGTGCTGTTGCAAATGGGCAACAGTTTCAGGATCTGACCAATGATGACTTCAATAACTTCAATCATAATCCTTCTCTGATCAATGTCCATGAATCTATGGTGTATGGTCTGCGGTACAGAACCCAAAACACCAAAGTTGATAGGAATTATCAGTTTACTAATCTCTTTATGGAGTACGCCATACCTTATATGAATGCCGGTATCGGCCTCAACATAGAAAAGGAGTCAGCTAACTCTACAGATAAGTACGAAGTGGGGCTTGGGTACAATTACCGGATCCGATTCTCTTCTTCGAGGCGCTCCGGACTCAATCTGGGAGCTGCATTGAATTACCACCACCTTAAAACGGACCCCACCCAGTTTATTGTCAATGACCCGGATGATCCTTTAATTACAGCATCTGATTTCTCGGGGAACGGGATCTATGCAGGATTTGGCCTGACCTATATTTACAGGTTCTCCGAATACAGCACCAGTCATCCCCGGTACCGGAATGAATACATCCTGGCATCTGTGAGTTATAAAAATTTCTTCGCCAAAAATCCAGAGTTGGCAGGTGTGGATTTTGATTTGGTCAGTCATTTTTATATGCAGGTTCAGGGAAGGTTCAGGATCAACTCACCTTATCAATCAACAGAATTGTATTTGGAACCGGGTTTGCTGGTCAGCAGTTCGGAATTCCAATTGAATCAGTATATGGTTCATCTGAATCTGAATATCGATGACGGGTTTAGCGTAGGTGGATATTACACTTCTACTAAGAATATGGGTCTTATGTTTGGGTATCAGTTAATGAATTTCTCAGGTTCCTTCATCCCATTTTTAAGAGCATCAATAGGAGTTTCAGGTATCGTTGATGTGGCAGAACTGGGACCTGGATATTATGTGAGTATAGGGTTTAAAAAGAAAATTATTGAATGAACACATTTGAAAATCCTGCCGGCTGGGTAGGATTATGTTCATTCATTTTCTTAATTTCTAAATGTTTCACATCAATCTGGATTGGTAAATCAGGTCATTATCCGGAACTACGACAATACAATTTACATAGAGTCCTGAGTTCTGGAGTTCTTAACCTCGCCCAAACTTCAGCAGCAAACCTTTAGCTGCCCGCACATCATAATTCCGGTTATTTTCGTCATCCGGGATCAGTCTTGTTACGGCAGGCCATACAGGTTCAAGATCTTTTTCATCAAAACCAAACAATACATTCAATGCCTGTAACCGGGTTTTTTCATACTTACTCTCTAACGCTTGTGTGAGTGTAGATTTGGCGTCCTCTGTTTCTCCCATGTAGTACAAGGCTTCCGCCGAGGCAATTCTGATTGCAGGCAGCTCATCCTTTAGCAGCTTTTTCAACTCAGGTATCATATCCATGGACTGATCCGCATATATCAAGGCAGATGTAGCCGCCCAATATCGGATAATGTCATTCCGGTTTTTCAATCCATTCCGGATGGACCGGAGATTCCCATCCGTCATTTTCACCACGCTCGGCAGGATTTTTTCGATAGGATATTCCCCCGAACGGGCATATTCGTACAGGGTCGTGTGTTCTGATATGCGTTCGATCATGGCTTCCGGAATCAATCCTACGTCTCGGATGTCCACCATCCATTCCATAGTAGCCCGGCGCATCCGATCCAGGACCTTACCATACTCCGGGTCATCTGCAAGATTATGAATATTATGCGGGTCCTGGTGAACATCGTATAACTCTTCCAGCGGTTTGGTTTGAAAAAACCGGGATTGTATCTCATTCAACGTTCCCTTACGGAATTCGGCTTCCCAGGATTGCATGGACGGTGCCCGCCAAAGATATTCGAGGTATTGCCCATAAATCTTGTGTGGCATAAAATTCCGGGTATAACGGAACTGCTTATCCCGTATGGACCGGGACATATCAATGCGTTCGTCCATCCGGCCCCGAAAACTGTACGCATATTCGTCCGGAGCCCCAGCGCTGGTACCGAGAAACGCGGTGCCCTGCATGTATGGGGGAATGGGAAGACCGGTCAGACTGAGCATGGTCGGGGGAAGATCTACAAATGATACTATCCGATCTGTACGACTACCGGGTGGTAATGGAGCCAGATGCTGGTATTTCTCTGGAAACCGGATAATAAGTGGGGTGTGCAGGCCGGATTCAAACAAAAACCGCTTGCTCCTTCCCAATATTCCGGCATGGTCGCTGTAGTAAAAAACGATGGTATTCTCCGCTTCACCGGAGGCTTCCAGATCAGCCAGGATTTCCCCTACCCGGCTATCCATATCCTCCATTTTATCGTAATACTGAGCCCAATCGTGTTTCATCGCTTTGGTATGCGGGTGATAGGGCGGGATAGGCACCTGATCAGGATCATGCCTGAGTTCTTCGTCAGGGATGGAATCATGTATCGAACTCTCATGTGAAATCCCAATGTTGAAAATGGCGAAAAATGGTTGATCCGCTGCCCGGTTGAGGTAAGTTGCTTTATTACTGGATTCATCCCAGGCTTCCGGTTGATCAACGGTATTGTAATCCTTTTTACTATTGTTGGTTGTATAATACCCCGATTCCCGCATAAACCGGGGGTAAAACCGGATTTCCTCAGGGATGGGGTAAGTACTACGCATATGCTGCGTCCCCATCGAAATCGGAAATACGCCTGTGATCAGGGTCGATCGGGAAGGCGCACAAACCGGGGCTGTGGCGAAAGCATTTTCGTAGAGAATCCCCTCCCGGGCCAATTCGTCAATGTGTGGCGTAGTCGCAAATTCATCACCATATGCACCGATGAACGGCCCGTTGTCCTCACTGACGATCCACAATATATTGGGCCTGGCTTCCATATCCTGACTGTAGAGGCTGGTAACGACCGACCACAGCATCAATGTCGCAAAAACGATCCCTTTTTTCACCTTCTTTCCATTTTATTTTTAATACAATTCATTTACCGCACTGATTCCGTCTCGACAATTTTCCTTCCCTGTCCGTCGCTCAAATTTTGACGCCAGATTATTTTTGGAAGGAATTACTGATTGTCAGGCGCCGGGAAATACCGCATCGGACTATATCGAATGTAGGAATCAAATATTTCCGGGTCCGGGCCGACAATCCGTGGGTCGCCTGTACGCTCGAGTGCATCATATAATAGTTTTCTCAACTCCGCACCTTTTTCCTTCCATCCCGGTTCATCGATGAGATTGTGCAGACAATCCGGGTCATAATACACGTCGTATAATTCAAATTCAGGTCGTTTATCCATGGACCATGCAAAATATTTTTTCCACAGCCAGTCGTTGTAATGTTCTACGATAAATGATTTCGTCGGGCAGGCATCAATGTCGGTAAAGGCATGGTCCGAATGGTGGATTCCGTCCTGATCGATACCATACATAGGATACATCTCCGTTCCACCTTCTTCTTTTAATCTTTGCGGTGCACCTGAAGGCCACCGATCTGGTTTCATATTCCATACCAAAAGCAAGTATCCCTGTCGGAGTGTGCGCTGGGGATATCCCCAATTTTGATACCGGGAAGCCGAATGACGCTCACGTCCCGTCAACACGAAACGGTCGTCATCCTGTACCGATCCCGATTGATCACTGGTGAGGAGCGGAACCATGCTTTCTCCGGTGATGGGAAGCATTCCTTCGTCCGAAGTGCCGGTTAATTCAAGGAAAGTGGGTGCAAAATCCACAAAACTGACCAGATCACTCACACGCCTTCCGGGAGTTCCACCCGGCATCCGGATGGCCAGGGGAACATGTATGCCGTATTCATAACCATTCGCCTTAGCCCGGGGAAAAGCCATCCCGTTATCAGCCGTCACGATTACGATGGTGTTGTCCAGTTCCCCTATTTCTTCCAGATAATCCAGCATTTTCCCCAGGTGGCTGTCAAACCATTCGATCTCCACCGCATAATCCAGCAAGTCCCCCCGGACCACTTCATTATCCGGCAAAAAAGCTGGCACATCAACCGCCTCCAGGGATTTCCCATGTCTTTTCCAGGAATCCTGTTCAAATCCCCGATGCGGTTCATGTCCACCATACCAGAAGAAAAAAGCCTCATCGTCACTCCGTTCTTCCATAAAGGCCTGAAAATTGGCAAAATAATTTTTGGCATTGATACCGCCGGCAAACTCCTTATGTTCATTATCGGTGTACCGAATGTCGTTATATTCCTTACCAGCTGCGTTCATTTCGCGGAATGGTGAATCTCCATACCTAAAAGGTCCTACCCCCTTACCGGTGAATCCAGTGTGATATCCATTAGCCGCCAGGAGATCCACGAAGGGAACGAATTTTTCCATCCAGCTGGAGGCGTGCTGCCCCGATTGTTCATTCTGCCAATGATAGCGCCCGGTGACAATGGTGCTCCGTGAAGGGGCGCAACCCGGAGAGCCCGAATAACAATTTTCAAAATAAATCCCCTCTCGTGCGACGCGATCAAAGGCCGGGGTTTGGATCCATGAACAACCTGCGAATGAGGTATGAAAAGCGGATTGGTCATCACTGATAGCAAATAGTATATTGGGCCGATCCTGACCCCACGATTCCATGCAGAATGACACTAATAATACCAGTACTGTGTAAAATCTCATCATAGAAAGTTTTTTTCGGCCGCAAAAGTTAATCATTAAAAAATTCTTCAAAGACTACATCGGCCAACATTTCATGGTTTCCTTCAAAAATCACCAGATTTATCCGTTTAAATTCCTTCCGTAGACAAATTTTTCGATCGCCGATCATCCCGACATCTGACCTCGGCTTTCGATGTTCCAGCAACCATGCTTTTTCTTCAGTACTGACAATCTGCCCCTTAGCCTCCGCACCCATATCGATCACCAATTTATTGTAAAAGTTAATCGATTGGGTAATGGGCACACTTCCCTGGATGCCATCGTATATTCCGGCGTGAATATCCAGGCGAGTATCTCTATCCGGTGTTTTCCAGAAAATTGGGGACCGGGACCGGGCCTTCTCTTCATCCAGTTCATCATCACCGGAACCGGTACACTCCAGGATATGTTTGGCATATTTAGCTCCCCGGATCACAGATTGTTCATACCAGGCGGTTAGGTCCGAAATCGGAACCCAGGCCGAAATATGCCTGATATTGTGCCGGGATTTCATATAAACTGCGAGCGCTGCATAACCCCCTCCGCTTACACCAGCCACATAAATCCGGGCGGGATCTACATTACCATTTTGCAACGCATAATCGATGGCCTCGTCGATATCATTCAAAGCCCATTCACTGCAGCATGCCTTCGGGGTCCAGTTGGGTCCCCGGAAATCAGGGTGGATGTAATTCCAGTTCGCCTGCCGGGCTTTTTCTGCAAGCGGATCAGCCTGATTATAGTTCCCGGACCAGGTATGCAGGGAGACCAACAAAGGCTTCGGTTCGGCTCCTTCTGCCGTAAAATACCAGGCTTGCTGCACTTCCTGATCCAGCGTAGAGGGTATTCCTACAAGTTGGAATGGTTCAGGCCAATGCCCAGGACGAGTATCGTCAAATGGTATCTCCTCCCGGGGAGTGCCAGTAGATCCATCAGCCATTTTTTTGGTCACAGAACACCCAAACAGCAGCATTGGGAAAATCACACTGTATAAATGAAGAAATGAGAAAGTCATAAAGTCAAAATAAATATTTGAAAATAGGCGGTATTTTCCCGGAATACCTTGCGGTTATAAGTCAGCATTTTCCCGGAAGGAGCCCATTGGATGGCGCGTAATTCGGAATAATGATCCGGTACTTCCGGCGTCAGGCAGGTTGTCTCACCGGTTGGTATATCGGTATAATAAATTTTCTCGCCCGAGCCATATGCAAGTCCACGGCCGTCCGGAGCTACATCAAATGCGGTTTCGATCGAAAAATCGTTGAAAGTCCGTTGGCTGATCTCACCGCCGATAGTAGGAACGGAAAAAATCTGAACGGCACCACCCTCATCTTTCATCATAAAATACAACTCCGAGCCATCCGGAGCGCTTTTCATCCATTGCCTCGGACCCTGGACGCCGGGGTGCTTTCGATCAACAGTAAAAGTGACTCGTCTCTGACGGACCATTGACAACTGTTGGGGCCGACTACGGTCCTCCCCTGTGAGCTGTGGTTCTTCCGTCAGATCAGGCATTTCATCGGGCAAATCCACTACAAAAACTTCGGTCACCTTATGCCCTTTGCCATCCTGTACGTCACCTAAAAATGCAATGGCTTTGGGATGATGTACGCCCTTTGCATCGATGTAACCATTTCGACCAATCCATCCGTCTTCATAGGCTTTGGAAATCTCATCGGAACCTGGGTAGGGAGACTCTGTTACGCGGGTCACCACCATAGAAAACAATTCACCTGAAAAATTTTCAACGCCATCCGCTTCGGCTACCTCCACCCCGGACCATGGAGCCATAACCCCAACCATGCGAAGGTCCTGCACCACAGGGTCGTGGCGCGAAATCTTTGCCATCACTTCATCATTATAGGTAAATGAAATCCATTTCCCGTCGCCACTCCAGGAATGCGCGTGGCTACCACCTCGTAAAGCTCCCGGGGTGTACGGAGGCTGAATATCACGTGCATCATAGTGTACAAGCTTGTTATGCTGATCGAACCATATGCCCATTCCGGACCGTCGAGTGATCCCATAAGGTTGGTGCTCATCAGCATTTCGGATCCCATGGATAAAAATGATCCGATCCTCTACGGGTGAATAAGCCACTGCTCCCACCCCCGGGCCGTACTCGCTTTGATTACGGGTCTCATATACAGTGTCCACTTCGCCTGACCGGATGTGAATCCGCTCGATCCGACCCGTTCGTCCAATATCCGGATCTGCATTCCGTGTATCGTAGACCAACCAGTTGCCGTCTCCTGAAAAACTCTGAACCGGGTTTAAGAAATGACCATAGGACGCGGTAGTCAATTGTTGTTCGACCGGATTGCCAGTCTTTTTTTCATCACTGCAACCTGACAGAATGATCATCAAAAAAAAGATTAATAATTTTAAATCGGTGTTTGTCATCGGTCTGACCTAATGCCACGTTCGAAGTGTAAATTATACAGCCTTCCACACTTGATTTTGATATTCAATCTAGCCATGTCCGAATTATTTCGAAACGTTCATCTGCATTCCGGCTTTTCATGCTACTTACGCCATCCACATCGGAAAGCTTCCGATTGGAGCCATCTACCGGATCCACCATTAGTACAGAAGTTTTGCCATATTCCCGGATCAGATCCGGTACATCGTAATAATAAAGACTTCCTGGCACTGCTGACATCAAAAATCGGGCATCATACTCGCGGTCATCGAGTATGGACCGAAAACTGTGAAGTGTTTCGGTCAGGATTAGTTTATCTGGCCAACCCTCGATAAAGGCCACTTGCAACAATTCCGTTCCCACTGCACCCCGGGCCATCAAAATCAATGTCCCGTCGTCTTCCATTTCATTGAGGATAAATTGCCGCACCAGAACCAATTCCTCCCCATGAACGGCCGATATACTCCGATTTGTCAAAATTCCGGCATACCAGATATTCAGCGGGACATTTTGTATACGGGCATCTCCGCCTGGATATCCATTCCCCAGTTCTCCCATACCGCTCAAATCCGGCAATACAATGGAGTAGCCTGCGTCCAACCAGCGATCTACCGAACTTCCTGTTGCAGAATACGCTCCTTTACCCTGATCGTCCAGCCACAAAATAGTCTGACCAGTGGGTTCATCCGGCTTCATCCAGACCAGCGGCAGCCGGTAATCGTCATTTCCTTTGATGAGATATTTTTCTACCGAATAGGAATCGTACACTGTCCGACCGGAAAATACCACATCGGGATTGGCGGGTTTGGATTCGTACCCGGAGAGTTCGATCACCTTACTTCGAAGCACAGCTCCTGTAAGTTCTTCCTGAACCTCTTTCCGGCCCATATCCTTAAGGGTCAGACTATAAATATCCTCACCACCCAGATCGCGGTACACATTGCCTGTGGGTAACACCCACAATTCCTCAGGAGTAAAAACCGGCACCTTCTCATCGGCCGTGGGTCCCGGCAGACCCAGGTGTTCCTGAAAAAATGCATAAGTGGCTTCCCTGTTTTTCACAGTAGAAGCGTGCGGTGCATCATCTTCCACTTTAAGGAGATGCTGAGGTGCCCCCAATGCACTGAAAGCAGGTAGAGCCTCCTCATACACATCGCGTACCCCCTGTATACTGAAAATATCCCGGGTTGTACTCACTATGAGCGTAGGCTTCGGAGCACGGACCTCGATAAAATCCGCCAGATCGATGCCCGATGCGATTTCCCGAATGAGATTCTGTTCGGCATCCTGGGGACCGTTGGATCTAAGAAGCTTATCAAATGTGGTAATATAGCATTCCGGAGCAGCGGCATAGATCCGATCATCCATGGCTGCGATATACGCCGTCTGAGTTCCGCCACCGGACCGGCCGGTGATACCGATGCGATCCGGATCTACTTCTTCCCGGCTCAGCAAATAATCCACCGAACGAATTCCATCCCAGATAAAATAATGAGCTGGTGAAATCCCGGCCAGAAAGGACTGTGACCCGGGGTAGGAATGTTCTTTCGTGGGAGATAATCGTGGATGGCCCTCCTGATCCAGGTATCTGATCCGTTCCCCCTGACCGATGGGGTCAAATGCCAGAACGGCAAATCCCTTTTTCACATAATTGAATATCATGTGCTGGTAGGTCTCGCTCCTGAATCCTTCCGCCGCATGGCCACTACAAAACAAAATGGCGGGCAGCGGGCCGGAAAAGTTTTCGGGGTAGGTGAAAATGGCAGTTACATAATACTCCGGTCTCGATTCAAAATACAATTTCTCAACTACGATTCCGTCCCTGCTCATTTTCTCTGTTATTACAGGATTGAGTGGTGTTTTCTCCGGGAAAGCACCGACAATCTCCGCCAGGACCGACTTCACTTTTTTCTGGCGATTCTGCCAATCCGACCTACTCTGAAGGGTGTTGATGTGGGCCTTTCGGTCTTTCAGTTGTTCAAATGCGCGTTCGGCCAGGATTTCATACAGGGTATTGGACACATTGGAATAATATTTCCAATAGGGATAAACCTCCAAATCCCTTTCCTGTGACTGACTGTACCCGAATCCAAGTACAGTCGTGCACAATAGGATCACACATATGAACCGGAATTGAGGAAGAAAGGATAATACATTCATCATTTTCATGGTCCTGGAGATTATGGTTTTTCTACAATGGGTTCCTTTTCGATATCAGACTGGTTGATCCAGCCGGCTTTCATATCCTCCCCCTTCATATACCGATTGTAAAAATCACGGTTTCGTTCCTCCGCATAAATATACTGGTCAAATACATCTCCGTTTCCTATCACCCGGGGATCCTTCTCCGCCTTCAACTCCCGGATCAGATCTGCTCGGAGACGCGCCTGAATTTTACGATGTGCCGGTTTTCCATTCGCCAGATTGTGGATGCAGTCCGGATCTTCGGCCAGATGATAGAGTTCTTCCGCTTCCTTTTTACCAAAACTCCAATCCCAAAACGGGCTATCCCCAGCGATTCGGCGTTGGTTGAGAATATAGGTTTTTGTGGGGGAGCCATCAGTATTCATATAGCCGGTTTCGGGATTACCGGAAGGCCAGCGGTCAGGTTTGTAATTGATCAGGTACAGAAAATCATCCCGGATAATACCCCGGACCGGAAATCCAAGATCATCCGGCCGGCCCATATCGTGTCGCTCCTTCCCGATCACCATAAACTCCCGTACATGAGGATCTTTGTCTGACCTGAAAACAGGCACAAGGGAATTCCCTTCCATGTCTTGCATCCCATGTCTGGCCCCATCTACATTCGCAATATCCAGAAAAGTGGGTGCAAAATCAGTAAAGCTGACGAATGGTTCATAGGTACGACCCGGTTTTTCAATTCCAGCCACCCACATCATTGCCAGAGGCATATGGTGGGAGTACTCGTAAGATTGGCCCTTTACGCGGGGGAAAGGCATACCATTATCGGAGGTAACGATCACGAGAGTATTCTCAAGAAGGTCCTTTTGTTCCAGGATATCCAGCATCCGCACCAGGTGCTGGTCGAAATATTCGATTTCAAATGCATAATCTAGCAGATCCGTCCGCACGGTATCATTGTCGGGCCAGAACCGGAATACCTCATCGATCATATCCTGATTTTTCCCGCCTTTACGAATACCCGATCCATATTCGTATCGTCGATGTGGTTCGGTAGCGCCAAACCAAAAACAAAACGGTGTGTTCTCCTCGTTGGATTGCAGGAATGCCTCGAAATTGGCTGTATAATCGATATTGGAAATTTGCCTGGTGGGAGGAATGGTTTTTATTTGATTGAAGGCCGGACCGACCAGATTTCTTTTTTGTCCGTTTTTTTCCCCGGAGTCGCCGGGCGCCCATCCTTTCCCAGTATAGCCGGTATAATAACCCGCTTCCTGAAGCACTTCAACATAAGTGGCAAACTTTTCAGGGAAAAAAGGTACGTGGTTGGCAGCTTCTTCCAATTGCCAGGAATTTCGGCCAGTAATGATGCAGGACCGGGAAGGTGCACATTTGGCATTGGGGGTATAGGCATTCAGGAATAGAATGCCCTCCCGGGCCACCCGGTCAAATCCCGGAGTTTGTACCCAGTCCGTTCCATATGCTGAAGTATGAGGAAAGGACTGATCGTCAGAAATACAAAATAGAATATTGGGGCGGTGATCCGTTTGTTGTCCATAGGTTGTCAGACATGTCAAAACAGTAAAGACAAGGCACATGATGCGGTTCATAAAGTAAATTCCAGGTTATGTTCGCATTAAAGATACCTGAAAATTGCATCAGCCAAAATGTTTGATCGCGAAATTTTGGAATTTGATACCGAATGTCCCTGACCGGTGATTTCCGGAGGGCGGGGCGCAACTTCCGATCTTGTTTTTAACCCCTATAATAATTAGAATTCCTTCGGACTGAAATGCTCCAATCAATTTACCCGGACGACCCAGTCAAATTTATCTTCCACCCGGCCATGTCGGATATCCTCAAGGGATTTCTTGAGCATGGGAGCAATCTTTGCGGTCTCAGGATCGAATGTAACCGAACTATCTTTATAACGAATTTCCTTGACCGTGTTGGCTACCGCTGCCGTCCCCGAACCAAATACTTCTTTCAACTGTCCCGTTTTCCCTTTTTCCATCACTTCCTCGATGGTGATGGGCCGTTCCCGAACCTTGTAGTCCATGTCGTGCAATAGTGTCAGGAAAGAATCCCGGGTGATACCGGACAGGATAGCCCCATCCAGTTCGGGTGTAGCGATATGGTCTTCAAACACGAAAAAAATATTCATGGTGCCAACTTCCTGTACGTATTTGCGCTCTCTGCCATCCAGCCAGAGAATCTGATCGTAACCTTTTTCCTTGGCCAGCCGGGAAGGTAGAAGGGAGGCGGCGTAATTTCCAGCCGTTTTGGCTTCTCCAGTACCACCTGCTACAGCCCGGACAAATTCAGTATCCGCCAGTAATTTCACCGGTTCCCCGTAATAAGGACCTACCGGAAGCAGCATTATGGCGAAAAGGAAGGTTTCTGAGGGGGCGACCCGTAAAAATTCATCGGTAGCAAACATCAGCGGCCGGATATACAGTGCGCTTCCCGGTCTGTCAGGAATCCATTTCCGATCCAGATCGACCAGTTCTTTCAAGACTTCCAAAAACAAATCCTCCGGAAATTCGGGCATACACATCCGGCGGGCCGATCGGTTCAACCGATGCGCGTGATCCGTCGGTCTGAAAAGAAGGGGAACCCCATTCTCATTTGCCGCACCTTTCATCCCTTCGAATATGGACTGACCGTAGTGCAAAGCCAAATTGGAGGGATGGAGAGAGAAATTCATGACGGGTCCGATTTCCATATCCTGCCAGCAACCATTGCGGTAATTCGCTTTGAACATATGGTCGGTAAATACCTTCCCAAACGGGATCTGGTCAAAATCAACGGTATCGATCCTGGATTGAGAAACCGGAGAAATTTTTATATTTGACAAATCTACACTCATAATAATTACATTTGACTTTCACAACAATTACAAAGTTACACTATGGTCGTGAATAATCCATTCATTCGATACAAAATATATTCAACTCCAACCCCCTCTGACCCGGAAAGATTCCAGCCGGGACCGGAAAACCGGATTTTGTGTCTGATATCGAGGAATAACGGTGCTGAAAAGCCTTTTTTAAAGAAAGTTCTGGCCGCTGCACGGATTGAAGATGATCAGGTTGCTATATTAGAGTTGGATGACACGGAAGCGATTTTAATCAGTAGTCAATCCTGGTTCGAACAAATCGACTATTTGATGTGCTTTGGTGTAGAGATCGGGCGACTTGGTTTACAAATACCGGAGCAAATGTATGCATGCCTGAAATTCCGGGAGGTGGGTATCATGCAGTTCCCACCACTAAAAACGATAAAAGATGACAAAGTGGAAAAACAAAAATTATGGCATTTGATGAAAAATGAATTCCTCCATGGATAATCAATTAATATTTGCCACTTCCAATGTCCATAAGCTAAATGAAGTGCGGAAAATTCTGGCTGGAAAGTTTGAAATCGAAGGATTGGATGCGATTTCATTCCAGGGGGAAATACCTGAAAACCAGGACACCATAGAGGGCAATGCCATTCAGAAAGTGGAATTTATCGCTGGATATACCAACAGGCCGGTGTTTGCGGAAGATACAGGACTGATCGTTCCGGTACTGAATGGTGCCCCCGGAGTTCATTCCGCGCGCTACGCCGGAGCTCAGAAATCAGATACAGACAATGTCAGAAAACTTTTATCCCAAATGGAGATTCATCCGAACCACCGACAAGCTCATTTCAAAACCGTCATAGCTTATAGGTCATCTAACGGAACTATCCATACTTTCTCCGGTGAAGTTCATGGGGTCATCACAACTGAAGCGCTAGGAACTGGCGGTTTTGGGTATGATCCGGTGTTTCGTCCCGAAGGGTATGAGCTGACTTTTGCCCAACTGGACGAGGAAATCAAAAACACCATCAGTCATCGTCGAAGAGCCATGGATCGGTTTATCGGGTTTCTATCCACATAAAAAAGGCATCAAGGTAAATACCGGTATATCTCTTATTACTTTTAGAAATTCCAGGATGTTTCTATAACATAAAAAAGGCATCAGGTAAATACCTGACGCCCTTCCTATCTTCCGTTCTGTATTTCAAGTTAATTGGTGGAAACGTCCGATCGATTCCACAGTCCTTTATCAGGATGCAGATTTCTTCTCTACTACACCTTCGATGATCAATACATTCGAAGCCGGATTGGTATTGGTCATGACGGTTATATTTTTGGTTTGAGATCCTGATTTTCCGGAAGTGTCAAACACGGCTTTTATTTCACCAGTTTCACCAGGTGCTACTGGTTCTCTGGGATAATCCGACGCGGTACAACCACAAGATGTTTTTACGTCAGAAATCAACAGAGGGGCATCTCCTGTATTGGTAAACTTGAAAACCGTTTCCACTTTTTCGCCAGAAACTACAGGCTCAAAATTGTATCGCTTAGTTTCAAATTCAATAGAGGTAACCGGCCCGGAAAAACCATCTTCTGTAGTTTCTGCTGCCAACATTCCCTGGCTCCCCGGCTCAATAACCGTTTTGTTTTCCAGACTTTCCTTGGCCTGTGCCCGAATATCACTATCTCTATCCGATTTACAGGACACCAGCCCCAATACAAGCATGAATACCAAAAATGCAATGTTCTTCATATACAGATATTTTTAATAACTCAAATAGTACAACGCAAAAATACGGATATTCTTGCATACTGGCGGATCATTTTTAATTTTATCTTTGATCACAAATGAAAATTTTTTTTTGATGGACCATAAAATCGCAAATTTCATCTGGGCATGTGTTTTGGTGGTGGGCGTTTCATGTCAGAAAGGACCCAGTAGCGCATCAGACAATCAGGCGTCTTCGGATGTGCCTGAGACGAAGATTGTTAAAGTATTCCACGGCAATCTGCCTTCTGCCGAATACGATTCAATCGTCAATCAACTGACGTTGTACGACAACGAAACCTTTGATCTGCATCAGGTGGACCGGATCGCAGAACATCACCTCAATGAAAAAGACCACGAAGGGATTTATGTCTATCTGGCCGATTCCACCCAATTGGGTTTATACTCGATGGATGGGTATTTAATGCTTCAGTTCAGAATAACAGAATCAGGCCTTGTTCCTCTGATTCTGGAAACCAATAAGGTTTTAGACCCTTCCATTATTTGGAAAATTCAATGATGATCTGGGTCCCTACGTGATCCGGCCCTACCTGTACTTCCTTTGACCAGGCCGATTGACACCAATAAAAAAGGGCACCCGCAGGTGCCCTGATGTTATTTTCTCCGGTCAGAATTTTACGGATTAATGTTTTCCGAAATTGATATCAATGGCCGTACATCGGGTAAAATAATGAACTCGGTCCGTCGATTCGGCGCCAGTTCTTCGATAGAAAGATTATCTCCTTCCACTACAGGCTCGTACTGTGCCTGACCCGCAGCAAGCAGTTGTTCGGGCATGACACCATCTTTGATCAATTGACGGACCACATTAGCGGACCGTGCAACAGAAAGATCCCAATTGTCCCGGTAAGCAGCGCCTTCCTTGAGTAATCTATGGTCGGTGTGAGACTCAATAATGATTTTCACATCCGGATGATTACTCAGGATGGATGCGACATTGCTGATCACATCCTTGCCGGTATCAGAAATCCGTGTAGAACCAAAACGGTACAGGATATCATCACCAAGCGTCAGATACAATTTTCCATCTTTTTCCTCGAGATCAATGTCTTCATTTTTGAGCAGAACATTGTCGATTTCTTCTTTGATGGAAGTAATCTTGCTTACCGCCATTTCGCGTTCTTTCTCAACAGTTTCAACCGTATTCTTGACCTGAGTCATACTTTGGTTTAGTTCATTGAGATCGGCTTCCAATTGAGCTGATCGATTCTGGATCTCTTCATTCTGTGCTTCGAGATCCGAAATCATGGATTTGGCCTCATCCAATTCCTGATTGGCTTTCATCCGCTGGGCTTCCAGTTCTTCATATTTTTTCTTAGAAACACAAGAACTCATCAGTCCCATACCCAAAAATAAAATGGCGACAATCTTTACGTGCTTTCTCATAATAAATTTTTTTATTTGAAATTTCATAAACAATGATTTGAAGTACTTTAGTATGAATAGTCGAATTATTTATTCCACATTCTGTTGATAAAGGCCTGCCCGGATGTGCTTGTCACATCACGTTTGGTTAATATCTCATGACTAATGTACCACATTCTGTCCAAATTAATTATATTATTTAGTTACATTAAAGTAATTTTTAAAAATTATCTTCGTGATGACTTTCTAGTATATTATGAGTGAATATATAACACATATGGATTTATCTGTATATCTAAACAGACTACAGGTTCGGAATAACAGGGTATTCGATCCCATACGCAAAAAATGGCTCATCATTCAGCCGGAAGAACTGGTCCGTCAAAGTCTGCTACTGTATCTGCTGGAAGAAAAAAAGTTAACCGCGCATAGGATCGCTGTAGAAAAAATGATCCGGTTGCACGATCAGGTCAGAAGATTTGACCTGGTATATTACGATCATCAGGGTCTGCCGTTACTCCTGGTTGAATGTAAAAGTCCATCGCTACCATTGTCACAGGTCGTACTTGAGCAGGCTATTTGGTACAATTATGAGATAAAAGCGCCATATCTGCTCCTCTCCAATGGAAAAAGCACAGCCTGGTTCCTGGTCGATCCGGAAGAAAAGAGCTATAAAGAAATTCCGGGAAACGGACCAGATCTGTATAACGAAAAAACGAGAGGTTTATAAACACAGATTAGAATTGTAATCCAGGCTAATTTCGTTTTCGATGCAAAAGTGAGTTAACTACAGCCTTCAGACTGAAAAAGACCATCAGGAATATAGCGAACCGCCCCAGGTAATCTCCCCACAACGCATAAAAAGTCAGTTCTTCATGCAAAGAAACTTCCACAGGTAATACCACCTCCTCCCCATACCGATTGGGTACAACCAGTTCATTTCCCCGCACATCAAATGCCCCACAAAGCCCCATATTGGCCGAGCGTACCACGCATCGACGGTTTTCAATAGCGCGTAAAGCTGCAAATTCGTAATGCTGACGATGCCCCGCCGTATTATTCCACCAGCCATCATTTGTGATGACCCCTATCAAATTAGCACCCTGTGCTATGTATTTGCGCATATACTCTCCATAGATGGATTCGTAGCAAATAACCGGGGCGATCCGGACCGAACCAAATTCAAACACATCCTGGGAATTGATCCGTCCATACCCCTCTATTGAACCACCCAGACGATCCACGATGGGATTGAGGAAAAACAGCAGGTTCCTGTAAGGGAAAATTTCAGCGCCAGGAACAAGTTTCTGCTTATGGTACAAAGGAATGGTATCGTTGCCGAGCAAAATGGCCGAATTGTATACTTCCCATTTGAATTCGTTCCCGTCCTGCCCGGTTGAGGAACGGATTGACGACCGGTCCGGGGCTTCGTCCGGCCCGAAAATTTTAAACCCTGCCACGCCGAGTAAAACCCTGGTGTGCGAACCCCGTGCGTCCATCATTTCCTCTATCCGATGAACGTAGGGATTCAATGCGATATCATCCACATTGACCCGATCAAAAACAGTCTCCGGGAGAATAATCAG
Source organism: uncultured Saprospiraceae bacterium (assembly GCA_965652315.1). Lineage (GTDB taxonomy): Bacteria > Bacteroidota > Bacteroidia > Chitinophagales > Saprospiraceae > Membranihabitans. The sequence goes on from CBFGVZ010000016.1 coordinate 17,177, forward strand.
CTCAGGATCAGACTCCAACGCTTCATCCAATAGTTTCTCATAAACCGCCCATCGGGATGCAGGATCCTGGGTGAATTTTTCAAAATGGGGTTCAATATTGGGATTTATCACCACAACCTGCACATCAGGGTCACCCACCGGGGTGGTGAAATATATAAAAAAGGAAGCCATCACTGGCAAAGTAATCCATGCGGCCAGAGGATAGATCCTTTTCCACCGCAATATCCTACTGTGGAAGCCGTGCTGACGCAACAATCGATAGATCTGATAATTAACAATCAGGATCCACAATGATCCACCGAGTGTACCAGTGTATTCATACCATTGAGCCAGTATAGGCCAGCTCGCCAGGGCATTCCCCAGATTGAGCCAGGGCCAGGACAATTCCCAGCGAAGATGGATGAATTCGAAGGTTAACCAACCCCCAAAAAATATAAGATTGAAATACCATTCTATCCGGGCAGCACGATGTACCCAGGAGATCCATCCTACTACAGCAGTCATCAACAAAGTATTGATCAACATACCGGTAATGCCGGGCATAAAAGCCGTGTTGGCGATCCAGAAAGTCGTCCAGATATTCCAGATCAGAAAAAAATTGAACGTATAGAACAGAAACCATCCCCGGTTGATCCTTCTGCGGTACCATTCCGATTCCAGCCAGAATAACGGCACCAATGCACAAAGGACCAATGGCAATAATGGCGAGGGGGGAAAACCAATGCTGATCAGTAATCCTCCCAGCGTGGACATTAAAAAATAGTGAATCTGCTTTCGAAAGGTCTTACGCATGCACAAGGCACCTGTCATCATCAACCAGAACCCGAAAAAGAACAACCGGGTTTCGTTTCCCCACAGATCTCGTGTCACCAACATATACCCTGTCACGCCACTAAGTACAAGTCCCGTAAGACCGGCTATTATCCCACAATTCCTAACTGTTGATTCCTTCCATTTCATAGGTCAGGAAACTAAGCTACCAGGCTCGACCTTCTCACGGGGTGTGACAAAGGCCAGGTTACCATCCGGGTCCTCCGCCATCAATATCATTCCCTGTGAGACAACACCCCGGAGTTTACGGGGCGCCAGATTGCTTACATAGATCACACGCTGGCCAATGATGGATTCAGGTTCATAATGTTTTGCTATGCCGGAAACCACGGTGCGGATCTCCGAACCCACATCAAGTCGAATCTTGAGCAATTTATCAGCTTTTTCCACCCTGGAAGCGTCTTTAATGAGCGCCACCCGAAGATCCAGCTTTTGGAATTCATCAAAAGTGATTTCGGGTTTGAAAGGATGGACTCCCGCAGGGGAATCAGAAGCACCAGTTTCAACGTCCGACTCGGTTGCTGCCGAACGATATTTGAGTTTATTGATCTGATCCTCTACCAATTCATCATCGATCCGTTCGAACAAATGGCTCGCCGCACCGATTATATGATCTGTCTGGATGAGCGCTTCTCCTTCAGCCAATACACCCAGCATTTCCACCAGCTCCCCCTCTCCCTGAATCAATGGCAGATTGAGCATTTGCCTTAGCCGGTCTGATGTGAAAGGCATAAATGGATGGGTAATCACACTCAGGGCTGTAGCGTATTGCAAACAACAGTTCATGACAACTTTTACACTTTCTTTATCCTTTTTGATGGTTTTCCATGGCTCATTCTGTTGAAGAATGGTGTTGCCGGCCGAAGAAATCTCCATCATAATCCGGAGCGCCGATCGGAATTCAAATCGACGTATGGCTTCACCGTATTGATCCAGACGGTCGAACAGGTCCAGCATTTCCGAGTCATGCCAGATCGGGGCATCTTCGTCTCCGCTGCCAATGAAATCCAGGTCCGGATCAAAGACAGGTACTTTCCCCCCATAATACTTTTGAGTCAGAACAACCACCCGGTTGATGAAATTGCCCAGGTTATTGACCAGTTCATTATTATTGGCTTCCTGCCAACCTTTCCAGGTAAATTCCGAATCCCGTTGTTCCGGCATATTTTTATAAAGTATATATCGGAGTACATCTTCTTTTCCTGGTAAATCATCCAGGTATTCATGGACCCATACAGCCCACCCTTTGGAAGTAGACAGTTTCCGGCCTTCCAGGTTGAGGAATTGATTCGCCGGTACGTTGCGGGGGAGGATATATTCACCGTGTGTCCGGAGAATGGCCGGGAAGATCAGGCAATGGAAAACAATGTTGTCTTTACCGATAAAATGGATCAGTTCGGTCTCCTCATCCTTCCAGTACAATTCCCAGTCCCGCTGATGATCCAGTGCCCATTGTCTCGTAGCCGAAATATAGCCGATCGGGGCATCCATCCATACGTACAATTTCTTTCCTTCTGATCCTGGAATCTCCGGGGGCACATCCACTCCCCAGTCCAGATCGCGGGTCATGGATCTCGGTTGCAACCCCTGATCGATCCAGGACATGCACTGGCCGATCACATGGTTCTTCCATAAGTCCGGATCATGGTGTTGATGGCCCTCCAGTTCGCCCTTCGATATCCAGGTCCGTAGCCAGTCGGCATTCTTGTCTAGCGGCAGGTACCAATGGGTCGTTTCCCGGAGCGAAGGTTTACTTCCTGAAAGCACTGAAACAGGGTTGATCAAATCTTTGGGACTCAATGAACTACCACACGACTCACATTGATCCCCGTAGGCCTCCGGGTAGCCGCATTTGGGGCATTCCCCTTTGATATACCGATCCGCCAGAAACACATTGGCCACTTCATCAAAATACTGTTCAGAGGTCGATTCTTCAAACTCACCTTTCTCGTATAAAGTCCGAAAAAAACCCTGCGATGTTTCGGCATGGATATCAGCTGTGGTCCGGTGATAAATATCAAAACTGATACCGATCCGGTCAAAAGTTTCTTTGATCAGATTGTGGTATTTATCAACAATTTCCTGGGGTGAAACATTCAATTGTCTGGCTTTCATGGAAATGGCGGCTCCGTATTCATCAGAGCCACAGACATAGACAATATCCTTTCCCATCAGCCGCTGAAACCGGACATAGGCATCTGCAGATAGATAGGCTCCGGCCAGGTGGCCCAGGTGCAGTGGCCCATTCGCATACGGTAATGCTGAGGTGACCAGATATCTCTTCGGAAAAAACGCATCCTCCATAACCAGACTTTGTTTACCAAATCAAAAAATCGAACCCTTACTTTCGCTGAGCTGTCTTTGCAGAGCTGTGCCATGACTTACTTCCGGATTGTGTACTATCGTTCCTACACCGGGCAGACGCCAAACACGGTTGACCACGTTACCGCTATTGCAAAGATCCGACGTCAGAAAACGCCTGAAACTCATTTCCCCAAATCGCGGGCAAATATAAAAATATCTTGCGCATCCTGTATTAAATCCACCGAACAAAAGGCAGATCAGATCTATAAGGGACCAGGTCGTTCCGGATATATATCCTGGTACTCAGTTCAAAGATACCAGGAATTACCGGCTCAAAAAGGAGTTCGTACACCAACTTCCCCGGTTCGTCCGATACCAAATCATAAGGCACCTGTTCTAGAATCTTGAAACCTTCTTCCCTCGATTCTCCGATTACCAATTCCACCCCGATAAATTCGCGCGGTATCTGACCGGGGTCAAGAACGAGTCGACGCTTATACTGGTGTCCCGTAAGGATCCGATTGTCTTTCATCTTGATCTTTTCATGCTCGATAATCTGGACCTTATTCCAGTGCTGGATGATCTGTTTCTTCCAGCTGACCAGGTTCCTGGCCCGGGCACATCGGTCTTCCAACACCTCCGCGCTTCGATTCAGTAGCGGGTCGTACAGCCGCTCCCGATAATCATTTAACATCCGGTGTGTGGTGAACTGAGGAGCGATCCGGGTCATGCTCTTCCGGATGAAGCCAATCCATTTTTCCGGTATGCCCTGCTCGTTGCGTTTAAAATAAGCATCTGAAATTTCGCTTTCCAACAAAGTATAGATATAATCAGCATCGAGTTCATCCTGCAATTCCTGATCGATATATGTCCTTTCCAGTGGCAATGCCCATCCGGCATCTGACGTATAGCCCTCGACCCACCATCCATCCAGGACACTGAAATGCAGACCACCATTCATCACGACCTTCTGGCCGCTCGTTCCGGACGCCTCAAGTGGTCTGGTGGGGGTATTGAGCCAGATATCTACTCCGGACACCATGGTTTTGGCCAACTCCATGTCATAATTCTGCAAAAAAATAACTTTGCCCAGAAAAGCTGGTAATTTTGAAATTTCAACTACCTTTCGGATCAGATCCTGGCCAGCTGTATCCCGGGGATGAGCTTTTCCCGCAAATACAAACGTCACCGGTCTATCCGGATTATTAACGATTTTTTCGAGCCGGTCCAGGTTTTTAAATAATAGGGTAGCGCGTTTGTATGTAGCAAAGCGTCGTGCGAAACCTATCAGCAGACTTTCCGGATCGATTTTACGCTGAACGGCTCTAATGTATGATGGGTTCTCATATTCAATAATGGATTTATTCCGGATCCGTTCCCCGATGAGCGCATGAAACTGATTCCGTAGTTCAATCCTGATATTCCAAATCTCCTGATCTGTCATTTGATTCACGCGCTCCCAGTCAGGCTGGCCACTATAATTATCTTCCAAAATACCTCGCCAAATATCAGCAGTCCAGGTGCCATAATGAACGCCGTTCGTCACGTAGGTGATGTGATTTTCTTCGGGAAAATAACCAGGAAACAGTCCTGCGAACATCTGCTGACTTACCAGTCCGTGCAGTTTACTAACGCCATTAATCTCCTGAGCCAGGCGACAGGCCAGCACACTCATCGAAAATCGCCCCCGTTCGGTAGCGGCATTCATCTGCCCTAAGCGTATAAAGTGATTCCAGTCTATTTTCAGCCTTTCTGGTATGAAACTCAGGTACATCCTCACCAGGTCCTCATCAAAAACATCATGTCCCGCAGGAACCGGCGTGTGCGTGGTAAAGAGAGTCGTGGACCGTACCACCTCCCGGGCCTGGTCAAAGGATAAATTATTGCGATCGATATAGTAATATAGACGCTCTAATCCGGCAAAAGCCGCATGACCTTCGTTGAGATGATAAACAGCAGGAGTGATCCCCAGGCGTTCCAGTAACCGGATTCCGCCAACGCCAAGCAGGATTTCCTGTTTGATACGGTGTTCATTGTCACCGCCGTAAAGATGGTGCGTCAGCGTCCGGTCCTGTTCTTCATTTTCTTCAAAATCCGTATCGAGTAGATAAAGGTCAGTTTTCCCCACTTGCACATACCAGATCCGGGCTTTCACGGTCCGGCCGGGCAATGAAATGGAAACCATTTGCCACAGCCCATCGGCATTTCGAACCGATTCGGCCGCTGAAGTGGTGAAATTCTGATGGTCATAAGTCGCGATCTGATGACCAGCTGCCGAAATGGTTTGGGAGAAATAGCCATACCGGTAAAACAAACCGACCGCTACCATGGGGACATTATCATCACTGGCTTGCTTCAGGTAATCCCCGGCCAGTACTCCAAGCCCACCCGAATACAATTTGAGCGAAGCGTGTAAACCATATTCCATACTAAAATAAGCAATCAACCGGGTCCGGTCTTGCTCTTTTTTCTGATCCATATAGTGATGGAAACGGGAGAGTACACGGTCCATATCCTGCCTGAATGCCTCTGTATCTCTTAGTTTCTGGAGGCGTTCAAAACTGGCCCGTTGAAGCAATTCCACTGGGTTTTTTTGCGTCTTTTTCCATAACTCCGGATCGATGGACCGGAATAATCTCCGGGCCGCAGGGTCCCAGCTCCACCAGATATTCTTGGAGAGGTCCTGCAATTCCTCAAGGCCTTCAGGAATATTACTTTTGATGATCACCTGGGACCACATCGGTTCATTGACCTTGATATCATAGGAAATGTGCCTGTCGGAAACGGTGGAATGCATTTGTTCGATGATCACTTTATGCCTGGAGGATAACTGATCCACCGCCATATCCCAGGCTTTGAGATAGTGTTGGATCTGTTGGCTCCACAGGGCTGTAGTAGCTACATCCCGGGCATTATCCCGGTATTCTTCGCGTTCAGCGTCAGAAAGATCACGAAAATGGCAGATACTTTTGACAATATTCTGAATCATCGTTTCATCGGATTCTTCCCTCCGTTTCAGAACCTCCACACTCCTGTGATCACCCGTGTAATACATTTCAATCCATTTACCAAATCCAGTCAAATCGGTAGTGACCGTAGGGATACGAAATGCCAGACTTTCAAGCGGAGTATAGCCCCAGGGCTCATAATAGGACGGGAACACCGTGTAATCCAGCCCAATGACCGTATTGTAATAATCGAGATTGACAACTCCATCGGCACCATCGAGGTAACTCGGGATGAAAATCACCTTGACGCGTTCATCCGGTTCATTGTGCAAACCGGCATGTTGCAGTGAATGAATGATTTTGTCCTGGTCACTGTCAACCAAATAATGCGTCAGGTATCGGCTGGCCACACTGCCGGGGCCTTGTTGTTTCCCTCTTTTTTCAAGATTCATGATCACCCTGGTCCGGGGCCCGTGCTGATTTGACGGGATCATGATAAAGGCCAGAATCTTCCCCGAAGAACCTGACTCTTCCTGAATCCTGGACAAAGCCTCAATGAATAAATCGATTCCTTTGTTCCTGAATTCATACCGTCCGCTAATGCCTACTAACAGATGGTCTGATGATATCGAACTGCCCATCACTGCCTCCGCCACATCAAACAACCTGGCTCTGGCCAATTTCCGGCGACTACCAAATTCTTCCTGCACCGGGACAAAATCCAGATTAAACCCATTGGGCGTGATCAGATCCACTTCCTTTTCCAGGAGGTACCGGCATTCCCGGGCGGTAATGTCTGAAACTGTGGTAAATACATCTGCTTCCTGTGCGGTTATCTTTTCCAGTGAATGCTTAGCGCGGATATACAATTCCTGTGCCTTGAGGTCGGGATCGATCGACTCCATCTGAGTGTACAGGTCCTGTCCGGCACCGGCGATCGTCCGTCCCAATACTGTAGCATGACAAGTAAAGACATGGGCTATCCGGGGCGCATGGTTTTTGAGGTAAAGCAGACCTGTACCCGTCATCCATTCCTGAAAGTGGGCAACGATCTCCTCCTGGGGCGGAATATAAAAATTAGCAAAATGCTCGATCACCTTGCCCAGTCCATATCCAAACAAAGCCGGTTCTATATAATCCCATTGTCCGGTCAACGAATCCAGCTTATAATCATCCCAGAATATAGCCAGGATCTCATCCTTCTGATCGATAAAACGACTGAAATCTACCAGGAACACAACCGGGTTACCTGCGATCTGCCACCGACCGATCCGGACGTGTAAACCCTCGGATTGGGCCGCTTTCCGCCAATCTACGAAGAGATCGGGATCTTCCACAAATTCAGGATTGGCATGTGTACTTCTCCAGACATCCGGCCCCACACAGATATACCGATCACCAAATCTTCTGACGCATTCTTCTGCCTTGGTAGTAATAACGGTATGAATGCCCCCGACTTTATTGCATACTTCCCAGCTTATTTCAAATAAATAATCCGGGCTTTTGAATTGATTCACCATGGGTCTGTTTAATAATTTCTGCAATTCAGTCCAGCTCTATTCCACCATTCCTTTGAGCTCCTTCAGGCGGGCTTCCAGCCTGGCAATCTCAATTTCGATACCGTTTTCCAACAAATTCGCTTTGAGGTGTTTTTCGATTTCGAGCTTAAAGTCCGCCAGGATATTCATGAAATTGATAAAAGCATCATACGGTGAATCGTATGGGTTGAAATATTTATGCACCACCCCGTCACTGAACCATTTGGTGCATTGGTAGTAAAAATGATCGCTCGACTGTAGCAGATTCCAGATCCGATGAAGTCCGGGATCGGTGACCTTTTTCATTGACTCCTCCAACTGATACAGGCGATCAAAAGCCTCATCCTGCATTTCATTGCCCAACCAGGCCGTCAGGTCTCGTTCTTCATCAGCCCATGAAATGGGATACCGCACGTGCATTGGAGAGATGGGTTGAAATTGTTCCACTACTTCTGTAGGGGTGAGGAATTGAAAATCTGAGTTTTCCATGACCTGTTCCGGAAGTTTGCGCATAAAATCAAAAATTCCGGTTTCGGCCCACTGGTGTTCGCCAAAGGTTTCATAATCCAGGAAAAGATTGACGATATCTTCGTTGGGATTGAGTGCATTGAGCCAATTGACGTATTTCTCAGTCGTCAACGGCCATTCCTTCCAGCTATGATTGGAAAACCGGAACGCGATATCATCACTCAGGGTAAAATTTTTCAGCAGGAGTTTGAGTTGGGGACTACTGGCGCTAGTATAAAGATAATTGGGACTCCGCCAGCCCATGATATGCTTGGCACCCTCCGTCAATTGGCCGATGTACCCCATTTCTGCAACCATATCGCTGATTTCATCCGAATAGATCAACTCCGTATTCCGGAAAACGGTGGGCGTTTTGCCAAATAGTTCTTCCACCATGGCTACCTGGGCCTTAACCTGGCGTTGGAACTCCTCCTTACTCTTGAGCGAGCTCAGTGAGTGCCCATAGGTTTCCGCCAAAAATTCCACGCAGCCTGTATCAGCTAGTTCCTTGAAGGAATCCAGCACATCAGGAGCGTATTCTCTGAATTGGGTCATCACAGTCCCGCTAAGTGAAAAAGCTATTTTGAACCGGGAACCATGCCGCCTGATCAAATCCAGCATCATTTGATTTGCGGGAAGATAGCAACGCTGTGCGACCTTACGAAGAATGGTTTCATTGGCAAAATCATCGAAATAATAATGGTTTTTTCCGATATCAAAAAACCGGTATTGACGTAGTCTGTAGGGTTGGTGAACCTGGAAATAAAAACAAATGGCTTTCATATTGGATTGATATTTCAGGAATAAAATAATTGTTCATATAATTTCTTTACGGCATATGCGGCATTCTCCCATTTGAGATTGTGCACCTCTTGTTGTCCGTGTTGTTTGAAGGTATGGGTCAGGGCGGGATATTTCAATATCCCATATATGGCATCGGCGATGGCATCGACATCCCAGAAATCTACTTTGATGGCGTGATCAAGGATCTCCGCTACACCCGATTGTTTTGAAATAATCACCGGTACGCTGGAGCGCATCGCTTCCAAAGGACTGATTCCAAAAGGTTCCGACACTGAAGGCATGACATATACATCGCTCATCCGGAACATCATTGGCACATCGTCCCCTTTCAGGAATCCGGTGAAATGAAAATTCATGGAAATATTTAATTCCGCCACGCGTCTGATCATTTTATGAAGCATGTCTCCACTCCCTGCCATAACAAAGCGCACGTTAGGCTCCCGATCCAGTACCTTTTTAGCTGCTTCTATAAAGTATTCAGGCCCCTTTTGGAAGGTGATCCTGCCCAGGAAAGTGACTATTTTCTCCGGTGTGTTACGTTTGATGTGGCCCAGTCCGTCCCCTTCAGAAAAATCCACGGCATTGTGCACCGTAAATACTTTGTCCGGAGAAATACCGTATTTATTGATCACAATATTGCGTGTAAGATTACTGACCGTGATGACCAGGTCAGCGGCTTCCATCCCCATTTTCTCGATCTGATATACCGCCGGGTTGACGTTTTCTCCACTCCGGTCAAATTCTGTGGCATGTACATGGATGGCCAAAGATTTACCCGAAACCTGTTTCGCGGCTATTCCGGCCGGATAGGTCAGCCAGTCGTGGGCATGGATCAGGTCAAAGTCTTCCTGGTAGCCCAGGCTGGTCCCGATCAGAGCATACCGCGACACTTCTTCGAGCAGGTTCTCCTTATATCCTCCCGTAAAGGTCAGTTTCTGATTCCATCGAATCACATCTTTTGAGGTCGATCTGGTGCTTTCCGAAGAATATAACCGGCTGTATTCTTCGGGATCCATATACGGCACCATGGCGGAGGATACTTCTATGTACTTGAAATGATCTCGAAAATACTCAAAATCTTTTTCCTTAATGGTCACCGGAATATCCTCGGCCGACAAGAGCCTGATCCTACCCTGTTCCTCATCCCCGTACTTTTTGGGGACTACGAATATCACATCCACATCCTGCTGTACCATGCCCCGGGTCAGTCCATAACAGGCCGTACCAAGCCCTCCACTGATGTGAGGCGGAAACTCCCAGCCAAACATTAACACTCGCATAGTTTAATTTTTCTCTTTTTGAATAAACTTGAGCACCCGAATGATTTCGGCCACACTCCAGGCCTGGGATATGGATCCTTTCGGCCGGTGTGGAGGATCCCCATCATATATTTCTGCAATGGATGCTATTCCATAACTCGTCATGTCTTTTTCCAGGCTGGACAATAAGTCCTCAGCCAGCTGGATCGTATCCTCTCTGCCCTTCACCTTAATATATGAAGTGAAAAAATGGCCCAGTAGCCAGGGCCACACCGTCCCCTGATGGTAACTTTTATCCCGGGTTTCCTGATTTCCCTGGTATTCACCACGATATGCCGGATTTTTTGGGGAAAGCGTCCGCAATCCTTTCGGAGTATACAATTCTGAACGCACCCGGTCGATCACATGCCGCTGATATTCGGGAGGTACCATTGAATACGGCAGGGAGATAGCGAAAATCTGGTTGGGCCGCATATCGGTATTCTGCCCCTGATCATCCACATAATCTGCCAGATACCGGCCTTTCTCATACCAGAAGAACTCCATAAAATGGTCTTCGATGAGCGGAGGAATGTCTTTCCATTTTTTCACAAATGCTTTATCCTTGTGCCGCTCTGCCAGTTCGAGTGCAAACCGAATAGCATTGTACCACAGTGCGCAGATCTCCACCGCATACCCGGTCCGGGCGGTCACCGGAACCCCATCAATTACCGCATCCATCCAGGTCAGTGCTACCCCGGATTCCCCTTGCCAGATCAGGCCGTTGTCGTCCATATGTACCGAATAAACACCCCCCTCACGGTAGGTATTTAGGATGGTTTTCATCGTCTTACCGTACTTTTTCCATATCATTTCAGGATTGTCATCGACGAGCAGGTATCGCTGGAGCACCCAGAAGAACCACAGTGGCGCATCGACCGAATTGAACAGGATCTTTCCTTCGACCCCAGTATTGGGGAAAAAACCCCCTTTCAACTCACGGATCATCGAATCTATCACTTTCAGACAGGTCTCCGTATCACCAAGGCTGAGCGTCAGTCCTGGTAAAGAGATAAAAGTATCCCTTCCCCACCGGCCAAACCAGGGGAAACCGGCAATCACCTGGGTCAGTTTGTCGCGGTGAACTATAAATTGTGATGCAGCATTGCGGAGGCAATTCTCAAAATTATCCTTGGGCATCCGGATTCCGATCTCGCTCTTGAAATTTCTGGAAATCGACCGCGGTTTCACTTCTGATGTGGAAGCTGAGAAAATGATCTGATCACCCGCCTTCAGAAGAGTTTCAAAGTAGCCAGGTACAAGTAAATCTTCATGACCGGGATACCCACGCGCTATTTCTTCTTTATATTCTATATCGTGATACCATTCCGGAGAAGCGACCCATTTCATTTTTTTATTGGTCTGGAGGTAAAGCCGTGGGAATCCGGCATACAATCGGAACGAAATCCCGTTTTCAGCTTCCTTGTAGCGGGTATTGGCTACCATATTGGCATAAGTCAGATCGTGCGTACGCCGGAACGCCAGGAAAGGCTTCATGCGCATGGTGACAGGCCCTGTCCCTTCCTCTATGGTATAACGGATCATCAGATTCTCCTTCATATGCGCAAACAGCAATTCTTTCTTCAGAATTATACTACCTACCCGGTACCATAAAGTAGGCGTAGGGGCGTATTTAAAATCAATCAAATATTTATGGCCTCTTGGGCTGTATATTTTCGGGTATTTGTGTATTCCGAGGTTGAAGCTACGCTCTTCGGTGATGATGGTTTCGTCCAGGGCTGAAAGCAACACATAATTTTCGTAATTGAACTGCTTCAGTGGGAGGACCATCAGACCATGGTACTTTCGGGTGTTACACATGGGCAGGGTGGTACTAATATATCCCCCTGCACGATTCGTACCTAGCATTTCCCGGTTCAGGGAATACTCCAGGTTTACAAGTGATTCCTTATCAAACGATAAATAATCCATAAGATCTATGTAGGTTTATTGATTCAGATGTAAAAGATAGGAAATGTAAAGCACACGGAGGTCCTGTTTACGGTAAATAATTTTTAAGTTTCTCGTCCAATTTCCAAACATGTATTAATTCCCCTATATGTTTAAAATAGATTCATAGAATTTTATGGGTAAAATTCAATCTGAATTTCAGGGATCATGATCATGAGTAAATGACATTCTCACGATTCTGTAGAAATGATGCATTTGAGCCCTCCTCCGTTTGAGTACGGACACATCGGGCGTTCCAGTGTTGTTCTATCCCGGTAACCAAATCACGCTGCTCCCCCGGGTGGTATTATTAACTCATACTCCTAAGAAATGTATATGATGCAGTAATATTAAATGTTTTGTAGTTGCTATGGTCTGGAATTTCTAAGGCGGGGCATAAAGTTCAAGGGAACATGCATACCTCATAAATGCTATGTGGGGTCTTGATAACCCTCCCTGGACCTGGCCTATTTCGTAACATCGACAACCGAGCCATCCTCTTTCCCCGAAAGCGGTGTAAGGGTCCCGGATTATTCATGGTATTTGCTTTATGTAGATGCGAGGCCTGACCGAATGTAGTCGAAGACCAAAGATGCTCAAGCCATCTTTGATGAGGGAACCTAAATGTCCTCATTTAGGGCGGGTAGGTGCCGACATAGTGAACTATTTCAAGGGGTTCGCAACGAAGCAGATGCATGAAGCAA
>CBFGVZ010000017.1:0-29794 GCA_965652315.1 uncultured Saprospiraceae bacterium
ACCGATGGCGTGATCTTCGGGAATCAGTCCCCAGGCGCGGGAATCAACTGAAAATGGCCGGTTATCCCCCATGGCCCAATAGTAATTTTGTCGGAAGGTGTATTCCTTGAGTTGTTGCCCATGTTCGTCGTATAATTTGTCATTTTCGATCCAACCGGAAAATCCTTCGAACCGGCGAATAAGCTGGCCATACCTGCTGAGGAATACACTGTCCACAGTCGCGGTCCAGTTTTCCGCCGGGATACGGACCGGTATGTTAGACTGTGCCAAAGTCCGCGCCCAGGTAAAATCTTTTGGTATTTCCAAAGGATCGGGTATGAAATACAGTGTATTAATCCGGGATTCCAACTGCCGGATAAAATCCAGTTGGTCACTTCTGAAAATGCCCCGGAGCAAGTGCTCTGCCCGATTCATCTGGATATGCTGGCCCATACGGTACAGGCTGTCCTTGAACTGATCGAAATCGGCTTGGGACTGGAAGTATATTTCAAACTGCTGGTAACTTTCCGGATGGGGTGATAGCAATTCGCCATTAATCAGGATGTGATGTGAGCGATATTCCACTTCATCACCGGGCATGCCGACCACACGTTTGACAAAAGGGGTACGACCGGGGATCGGCATAAATTGAAAGCTGTCTTTTACCATAGTACTCTGTTCGGATCCAGCCTGGCTTTTTTTCCAGGTATAGTAATTGATATCCCGGTGCAGACGGAAAATGCTGTCTTCTTTGGGAACGTTGAAGACCAGAATGTCGCCTCTCCTGACAGATCGCCATCCCGGCAGACGATAGACCTCCCCGTTGATGAATAACCGCGGGCCCAGCAGCCATTTTTCCACCAGAATGTGATCGCCGGGGATGATCGTAGGTATCATAGAAGCGGTAGGTACATGGTACGAAGTCATGATGAACAATTTCACCAGTATAGCCAGCGGAATAGCCAGGATAATGGGCAGGAAATCCTTCCAGGTAAGCCCTTTATCCGATTTTTCATTTCTTGGCGTACTCATGGTTTCAATTCTGCTATTTGACTTAATACGCATCCCATTTGTTCAGTTGATAGATCGTGGCTCGCATATCCTTGGGCAGCGGCGCTTCAAAATACCGGTTTGCCCCGTCAAATGGATCGGTAAAAGCCAGGATTTCTGCATGCAAAGGAGTCCGGGTGAGTAGGGGACGTTCTACGGTGCCTTTTTCCAGATGAAACTTCTTCTTGCCCTTGATAGTCGACACCATAAATTCCTCATTCCGGCCATACACCGGATCCACCATCAGCGGATTACCCAACGTCTTCAGATGAATTCGAATTTGATGTGTACGTCCCGTATGAAGTTCAAGTGAAAGCAGAGCGTGGGATTTGTACTGGGTGATCACCTCATAAGTGGTACGTGATTCTTTTCCCTGTTTGTTGATCACGACCCGGTTTTGGCCGGGTAACTTGAGGATGGGCGCGTCAATTTCACCCTTTTTATCGCGTAGTCTGCCCTCTACGATACCGATGTATTTTTTGGTGATCCTCCGTTCCTCGAAAAGCTGGTTGAGATCTTTATGTCCTTCCAGGTTGCGAGCAAAGAGAATCAACCCGGAAGTCCCCTGATCCAGCCTATGGACCGTATAAATTTCTCCATACCGATCCCGCATCATACGTTTTAGACTGATTTCATTCGAAAACCGTTCCGGGACGGACAATACACCTGCGGCCTTGGAAACCACGACGTATTGTGGATGCTCAAAGATGATCTGATATTTGTTTTTCCCTTTGCTCATTGATATTGAGTTCACTGAATTTGGTCTTTCCCCGGACATAATAATCCCAGACAATAATGCCACGATAACGACCATCGAGCGCAATTCGTTCTTTGATCCCGTGGTCGTCCAGCAATCTTAAAAAATTTTTCCGCTTTCGCCACATTTTCGGAAAGTAACGATAAAGGTGCATGTGCGCTTTCCAGATCGCCCGAAAGTTACCGGTATCGCCCTGGAGGATAAATCGAATCGCTGCTACGCCATCCAGGATGAACCGGGAAATCAATAGCCCCGGTAACAAATGTCCCCGTTCATTTTTGACCAGAATATACAAACTATTTCTGAAATTGAGGAAGGTCTTTCGCGAACTCGAATAATCCAGCGTACCGCCACCCAGATGATAAATGACCGACTGAGGAATTACCGCGATATGCCTTCCCATCCTTTGTAAACGCCAGGACAGATCGATTTCTTCCATATGGGCAAAAAATTCTGAATCAAACCCACCCGCAAAGTGAAAATCTTCCGCCCGTATCAGTAGCGCCGCTCCGGTAGCCCAGAATATTTTTTCGATCTGATCGTATTGTCCCTCATCCTTTTCATTGGTGCCCAGAATCCGTCCGCGACAGAGTGGGTAGCCCAATCGGTCCAACCAGCCTCCGGCCGCACCTGCATATTCAAATTCATCGCGTCGGGTCAGTGAGCGAACTTTAGGCTGACAGGCCGCGAAGGAAGGATTCGTATCCAGAAATTCTACCATCGCAGTCAATCCTTCACTCGTGTGTTCCACATCCGAATTGACCAGGTAGTAATATTCCGCTTCGACCTCAGCCAGTGCATTATTGTATCCACTGGCATAGCCTGTGTTTTCGGGCAGTGTGATCAATGAAATATCGTCCGGATAATTCCGCAGAAATGCCAATGATTCGTCCGTGCTCCCATTATCTGCAACGTATAGCTTCGCATACGAAGGCAGGTGTTCGACAATAGAGGGCAAATAATTGCGGAGGTGGTCCAGCCCATTGTAGTTGAGAATGACTACAGCTACCTTAAGGTTGTATTTGGGCTTCTTCTCCATCGAGTATTTTCAGCGTTCTTTCCTGGTCGGAACGGATCCTTTCTGTGAGTTCTTCCAGCGAATCAAATGTGGCATCAGGTCGAACAAATGCGATCAGGTCGATGGTCATTTCTTCGTGATAAATGTCCTGGTTGAAATCGAAAAGATGGACTTCAATCGATACCCGTTCTCCGGGAGAAACACTAGGCTTGGTTCCGATGTATAGCATACCTTTGTACTCCTCCTGTAGGACCCTGGCCTGAACAGCATAAATCCCATTGGCGGGAATCAGTTTTTCCGGATCATCCACCAACAGATTGGCCGTTTTGAAGCCCAGTTTGGCTCCCATTTTGTCCCCGTGGATGACCTGCCCCGAAAGCGAATAAGGATAGCCCAGCAGTTTATTGGCTTCCCGGATCCGGTTGTTCTCGAGTGCCCGGCGAATCAAAGTCGAACTGATTTTCAGGCTGTCGATTTTTTTCTGAGGCAGCTCTGACACCCGGAAGTCTCCTTTCTCCTGGTAAGCGATCAGGGTATTGATATCGCCGGCTCTGTTGAGCCCAAAACGGTGATCGTATCCGATCATTATGGTGTGGGGTCGGTAATTACGTATGATAAATGATTCGATGTATTCATCCGGCGACATTTGGGAAAATTCGATGGAAAACGGGATGATCACGAGATGATCGATATTTTGATTTTTCAGTCGCTGGATCTTTTCCTCGATCGGTGTCAGTAATTTCATGGATCGGTCGTCCGGATAAATCACCTTGCGCGGATGGGGATGAAAAGTAGTGACCACCGTCTCCCCGCCAATACTCTGAGCGTATTCGGTCATTTTTTCAAATATGAAGCAATGCCCCACGTGGACGCCATCAAATGAACCGAATGTGATGACCGGTCGTGCGATGGATGCCTTCTGAAATTCCTGTGTCGATCGGTATATTCTCATATAATATGCAAATATGATACGAATTGGGATGAATACCCTCGTTTTCTAAACGAAGTTGACTTAAATTTGTTAGTATCAAAAGTGCAAATCTACAAAAAACATCATGATGTAATGGATGAAAAACGAATACATGAAACTCTGGCAAAGATCCAGGACCCGGTCAATGGGCAGCCGATAATCCGGTCCAATCATTTGCAGAAGATTGATATTCACGGTAATACTGTAAATATCGTTCTCGCTTACAATAATCTGGATCCGGAAATCAAGAATAAACTCAATTTTACCATTCTGGAGTCTTTGTATGAAGTGATTCCGGATGGAAATGTGAATATACATTTTGAGAATCAGGCGCCACAGCCCGAAAATCCTTATCCCCATCTGAAAAATATCATTGCGGTAGCTTCGGGTAAAGGGGGTGTTGGTAAATCCACAGTGGCTGCCAATCTGGCGGTAGGGCTTCAACGGCAGGGGTACAAAGTCGGATTGCTCGACGCGGACCTTTATGGTCCTTCGGTACCGACCATGTTTGGGCTGAAAAACAAACGGCCGCGGGTAAAGGAAATTCACGGACGTCAGTTGTTGGTGCCCCTGGTCAGTTTCGACATCCCGCTGATGTCGATCGGATTTATCCTGGACCCGGAGCAGGCGGTTGTATTGCGTGGCCCCCGGTTGTCCGGTGTCATCAAGCAATTTTTGAACGATGTGTTGTGGCCGGAACTCGATTATCTCATTATCGATCTGCCACCTAGCACGGGGGATATCCAACTTACCATGGTGCAGACCGCGCCCGTAACCGGAGCCGTAATTGTCACTACCCCCCAGGAAGTGGCCGTGGACGATGCGGTCAAGGCCTCCAATATGTTCCGCCTGGATAGTATCAATGTGCCCATCATTGGCGTGGTGGAAAATATGTCCTGGTTCACTCCGGCAGAATTACCGGAAAACAAATATTATTTGTTCGGTAAAGGGGGTGGACAAAAACTGGCTGCTTATCTCGATGTGCCGCTCTTGGGGCAAATTCCACTGGTAGCCAGTGTAGGTCAACTGGCGGATGAAGGCAAACCAGCCTGGCTTGCTGAAGATGAAATAGTCTCAAGTCATTTGAACATTATCCTCGAACGCGTTGTACATTATACCCAATTGCGCAATAAGGAGGCAGAACCTACCCGGATAGTCAAAATTAAAACTTAACTTTACAGCCAAATTGAAAGGTATGAACAAAGTGGAATTAATGCAGCAGGTGGAAAGAGCCCTGGATTCGGTACGCCCTCATTTGATGGCGGATGGCGGGGATGTTGAAGTGGTGGATATTTCTGAGGACTTGACGGTATATGTCAAGTGGTTGGGGAATTGTGAATGGTGTTCCATGTCGGCGATGACGATGAAAGCCGGAATCGAACGTTCTATTATTTCAAAAATACCCCAGATCAAAGCTATAGTCGCTGTCAATGGCGCTAATATCGCATGACCCCATCGGAATTAATCGACCGGATCTACGCCAAAAAGTCCTGTCTGGCCATTGGACTGGATACGGACATTGATCGTATCCCGGCCTTCCTGCGGGATCAATACGAGGATCCTGTTTTTGAATTCAACAGGCGGATCATTGACCACACACAAGATCTTTGTGTCTGTTACAAACTGAATATTGCATTCTATGAATCCCGCGGTACAGATGGTTGGCAATCGCTGGCCCGGACGCTGGATTACATCCCCGACGATATATTTACCATCGCCGATGCGAAGCGGGGCGATATCGGCAATACTTCCCGGATGTACGCGCGGACTTTTTTCGAGTATTATAATTTCGATTCCGTGACTGTTTCCCCCTATATGGGCGTGGACAGCATTGCACCTTTTCTAGACTTTCCAGGCAAATGTGTCATCCTGCTTGCTTTGACATCCAATACAGGGTCAGCTGATTTCCAACATCACACCGATGAGAATGGTGAAACCCTGTACGAAAAAGTAATACGTGTATCCCGTACCTGGGCTGGCCCTGACCAAATAATGTACGTCATAGGTGCTACCCATCCGGAGCAATTGCAAGAGATCCGTGATGTACTACCCGATCATTTTTTTCTCATCCCTGGTGTGGGTGCCCAGGGGGGGAGTGTTGAAGAAGTAATGCGGGCCGGTTATGTCCCCGGTTCCTGTGGAATATTGATCAATAGTTCCAGAGGGATTATCTATGCGGGAGACGGTCAGGAATTTGCCACGGAAGCGCGAAATGCAGCACTCAAACTGCAAGCGGAAATGGAAAGAATGATGGTTTGATATTCTGAATCAAATCGCTACAATGCGTTACAGATCAATTGACTATAGCCTGTGTCAAAGGGATTAATTTCCATTTTTAATCCTTGTTTAACAGAATGATATCTAAGTAAATTCAATTTTCTGCGTTATAATAGTATATTTTGGTTAAATACTTCCGAGGAATTGACCAGATAGAATGGAACTATTTGTTTCGGATGTTGTTACCATGTTATGAAATGACGTCACACAATTGACTCTTTTACTTTTGAAATGAAAATTCTAAATGTACGGGGAGATCAATTAATTTAAAAACACAATAATAAAACCTTACCACTATGGCACAAAAAAGAAAATCAGGAATTTTGTTTTTACTGGGTGCTGCTGTTGGAGCAGCAGCGGGATATTACCTGAACAGTGAAAGCGGAAAAAAACTGAGGGCAGACACGTCGCAAAAAGCCAACAAACTGGCTGAAAGAGCAGAGGCGAAGACAAAAGAAGGATTGCAACAATTCAAATCTGGGTTTGATTCTGCGATTGAAAAAAGTAAGGATGTGATTCACGAGGCCTCCGGAGCGGTCAAACAAAAACTTTCCCGACTGGAAAGCAAGTCCGAAAGTGTACTGGATACCGCAGAGAACGCCTATCGACGAGGAGCGGAGGAAGCCAGAGTTCACATCAACCAGAAGGCCTCTGAAATAGAGGATTTACTGGAAACTAAAAAAGGGTAAAATCTTATTTTTGAAGGGTTTACAGGGATGTAAGCCCTTTTTTTATCTATTCTACTTCGATGAAGCAATTTGATAAGTTATTGTACACGCTTGGCCAACTGAGTGAATATGCCAGCCATTATTTTGAGACTAAGAAGCAGATTGTACTGCTGGATATCGCCGAAAAAGGCAGCCAGTTTCTCTCCAAGTTGATCAGTCGGGTCATAATATTTATCTTTTTGATTTTTTTATTGTTGTTTGGCTCGTTGACGCTGTCCATCGGACTTTCCATGTACTTTGGTTCCTTCCTGGCAGGGTTTGGAATAGTAACCGGCATTTACCTGATTCTCATCGGAGTCATTCTGGTATTCCGGCATTCGCTGATAACCAATCCTATTGTCAATATGATCTTGAAAGATATTTACCAATAAATCCATCAATGCCATGACTGATAAGATGAAGAAATTCGAAGATATCAAAAAAGAAAGAAAAAAGCTGGAGGTCACAGCCGATGACCAGTTGAAGCATTTGAAAAGCAGTTTTGTCTCTGCAAAACAGGAAAGTAAATCGGTCCTGGTTAATCGAATTTTGATTCCTGCAGGTATCGCATTGGTCGCAGGATACGGAGTAAAAAAACTCATCGATTATATGCAATCGGACAATGGTGAAGAATATGATCATGCAGATAGCAAGCCAAAACACCAGGCCTCCGTGCACCACTCTTCCACCAAAAATGGTTTACTCACCGGCATCAATTGGTCTGGGATGGCCATGCAATTGGTCCCATTTGTCATAAAAGTAGGTCAGCGATTATACGAAGACGGGAATCTTCCCTGGTTCAAACCACCAGGATACGAGGAGGCTCCCGAGGAATAAGCGTATGAAAATAATCCGCTGATTCACCTTTACCGTCTCAGCTTGTTAACATACTGTCCTTTTCAACATTCTTGGTTCAACACGGCCGGATGGCTCCGGAGTTACCCATTGTGCCCGTATGAGTATAGGTAGGATTCAGGGTTAGCTCAAGTTCCTAAAAATGACCATGTAGATTGTTACTGGAATATGGATTTTCTCAACATGGGATACATGGATCTGCTTTGTTGTGAACCCCTTGAGTAAGCCCACTATGTCGATGCCTGCCCGCCCAAAAACTTCCCGTCCCTTCATATTCCAATTTACGGTTCCCTCATCAAAGATGGCTTGCGCATGCTTGGTCTTCGACTACATTCGGTCATGATTCGCATCTACAGAAAGTAAATACTATGCATATTCCGGGTTTACCCAATCCTCCATATGCAAGAAATATGTCATCTATAGATCTTGAAATTTTAAAGGTTAATATATTATGATAAATCATAATTTGGCAAGGTTCTTGTATTCTTAGCACTGTCTGGTTTTTATCAGCCAATTTCAAAAACAAGAGGTGCTATGAATATTATGAATATCGAAATATGGGGATGGATCAGGTCTCTGACCAGAAATCTTACTGTGATCGGCGGGTTGATATTACTTCCCTACCTGGCTTCAGCACAGGTGCCGGGGTGTAAAAATTTTTCAATCGGTATAATGGAAGATGGAACATCTACCATCCAGGTGAGTGAATTACTTCGGAACAAGCCGGAAATGCCACTTCGATTGTTGATCAGGTCACAAAATTTTACAACGATATACGAAGGTCAGGTGACCGATGTGAATGCGCCTATCAAACTGGAATTGTGCCAATACGTGAATAAATCCCTGATTTTTGAGCTAAGCAATAGCGCAGGACATTGTTCGGATACCCTCAACGTCAGTTATCCCCCGCTTTCGGTAATAAAAGGTCGCAAAGCATCCGTGTTGTGTTCGGATCCACTGACTTCGGCCGGAAATCTCATTGGAGATACCTTCCCAAGTTTTCAGTTTCCATGTGGTCCACAACCCGAATTGAAAGTGAAAGAAGATTTTCAGGTGGCTAATGATTGTATGGATCACGATAAAGAGATACAGCAGATCATTTATCGGGAATTGGAAGGAAAGGACAATTGGGGAAGACGGTTTTCGGGTATAGACACTATCGTAGTGTATAAATTTCCGGAAATTACAGCACATCATATTTCACTGGACACCTTGTATAATTTATATTGCGGTGAAAGTCAGATAATCGGGCCACAAATTATTTACCACCATCCGGTCACGGGCCAGCTCGATACTTTACCTTTACTACGGGCGGAGCCCTCCGGAAACCGGACCCTGAAATTTGTGCCTTCACAGTTTGCTGATTTATGCAATCTGGATATAAAAGTGAACCAGTCCTTTATCAATAATACCAAATGTGAAAAAAGGTACCAGGTCTCCGTAGAAATCGACCAGGATTGTTTTTATGCAGATGGTAAGAAACCATTGGCAGATCCGCCGATTCGTGGATTGACCCGCCTGGAGAGGGGGTTATTTCGCCTGTCCTTCAACGTATTGGACGTGGATACCCTGGCGCCCGTTCTTACACTTGGAGAACAGGTCGTGACGACCTACACTGGTTCACGACTGTGCGAAGCTCCTGTTGTCTTTCCCCCGATATCCATTGCAGAAGATTGTTCAGGGATCCGAAGGGTTCAGGCTACTATGCCGGGTTACTTTACCGTGGAAATGATGCAGGACAGAAATGGAAACTGGGTACCGAGAGAAAACAAAATGATTCCCAAGGACGGAATGGATTATCAGGAAGGGGATACTATAATAGAGAATGCCTTCAAGGTGATTATCGAATCTTCAGATAGTTGTGATCTGATCAGTCAGGATTCATTTTACATCAAAGTTGAGGACAACACCAAACCTACGGTAGCCCTGCTCCAGAATATTCGGGTCGGGTTGACCGGTCAGTTGACCTGGCTAGATGTTTCTGTGATGGATGAAGGAAGTACTGACAACTGTGGAGTAGCACTGGTTCTGGGGCGGAGAACTGATTGGGCGACGGCCGGGGGTGTAAATCTCTGTGATGGTCTGGAAACCGATGCCCGGATCAATCCTGTGGAGGCCTATTATGCCAATTTTAGGAATAATCTGGAAAGTCAATCATTTAAATGTAGTAACCTCTTATATGAAGAATGGATGAAAGACTCCATGAGGTATTGCCAGGGAGAATTGCCCGACAGCCTGGTGGCAGAGATCGGAGGAGGATGGACTACTCAGATCCCGTTCACCTGTGAAGATGCCTGCCAGGATATTGAAGTGGAAATTCTGGTCATTGACAATTGGTGCAACTGGGAAACCCGAAAATCTACCGTAAAAGTCCGCGATGAACAACCAATCACTATTGTTCAGGATCTGAAGAATAATATCACGATGAATTGTTCTTCGTACAATGAGTATTATGCAGAGGTGGTGAGCCGGGCAGCAGAGCTGAACAACAGGCCGGATACTGATCCCGAAAGAATCAAAGCGTTCAATGCATTGGATTCATTACTTGGCGGCTATGTCAGTGTATGGCAGGATCTGGATGGACAGATGACTACCGACGATGGCCTTAATGTCATTCCATCCGAGCACACCGTGGACATACGGAAGCATACCTGTGAGAACTATACCGTTCGTAAATCGGTGCAGGTTCTTGATGAAAATACCGGCCAGTTCAAATCTGAAATGCAAAACGTGCCTGCCATTCGTGCTGTGGCAGCTAATGAAAGGGTTGAAAATGGCATCGTGGCAGTGAATTGTTCATCCTCAACTTACGAAAAAATTTCAGTCCAGATTAACGAATGTGGGGTCGGTACGATCCGAAGAAGGTTTTATGTAGCTGGCGGGTGTGGAGATATCGGCCAGGGGGACTGGCTGAACAGAAATGAGGACCGGATCGAATACACACGGGAGCAAATTATTTACATTGAGGCCGATTGTGGATTGAGTGCAGGTATGGTACAAATGCCTCCGGCTGTATCCGCCCTGGACGTATGTAACATCGAGAAAAGTACAAATGGAATATATGGTGGTGAATTACACCCCGATTTTACAGGATGGCCTGAATTTACATGGAGCAAGGATTGCCGGGATCTGACCATGGGGTATGACGATAAATTATTCAGATTATTCGGAAACAACCCCATTGGCGAATGGAAACTTGTCCGCAACTGGCACATATCAGATAAATGCGCGGAATCGGGTTCTGGAGAAGTGATACATTTCGAACAAATCATCATTCTCAATGAACTGGAACAATGCGACAGCACGGGGAACCATTATGTGATGAATGGTACCATCACCGATCCGGGAGGAGCACCTGTCCGGGACGTTACAATCAGATTATTCTCCGACCGGGATGAAGGAGAAATGGCGCGTACTTCCATTCAGGGGACTTACAGCCTGACAGGAGAGCAGGACCTTTCTTACAAGATTATACCTTATAAAAATGATGAAATGATGCGGGGTATTTCCACGTTTGATCTGGTCTTGATCCAGAAAGATATTTTGAAGATTGACCGACTGGATAATGTGTACAAGCGTATTGCCGCTGATGTGAACAACAATGGTTTAATAGAACCTACCGATATGATTGAACTGCGGAAACTCATTCTGCGGCCTGATTTGAAGTTTGCGAACAATACCAGTTACCAGTTTAGGTTTGCCGGTTCCAATGCTAATTTTGCACAGATTGAAAATCTGGATAAAAATGTAACGGCTGATTTTGTAGCGATAAAAATTGGGGATGTCAATTTTTCGGCTAGTAAAGCTGTACCTACGTCCCGAAGTAGTGGTATGCATTTGGTCATACAGGATCAGTTATTGCGCAGTGGAAACTCATTCCGGATTCCAGTACGGGTAGCCAGTGATAAAAGTGTATTGGGTTTTCAGTTTGAGTGGGATCTGGATGAAAACGATATTCAGTCCATTTCGCTGGAACCGGGGGCCATCGCCATTACTCCGGATGAATATGCGGTGCTGGACAACGGGAAGTTGACAGCCAGTTGGTTTGATATAGTAGAACGTTATTTTCCTAAGGACGAAGTATTATTTTATATCAATATCACCCCGACACGTCTGACAACGGTCCGGGATATAATCAGCCCGTCCTCAGAAATTCTCCGAACAGAGAGCTATGTTGAACCAGGGGTAGTACAGCCACTCATTATTTCGTTCGATAAAATCAAAGGCTCCATCACTTCCATTCACAATCGTCCCAATCCTTTTCGGGATCAGACCGTTATCAGGTTTGAACAAGAAAGATCGGCACCAGTAGATTTTCATGTGTTGGATATGACGGGAAAATTGATTCTGGAAAAGAAATACTACAGTGTCAGGGGTGAAAATGAGATGACTATTTCAGGTGCTGAACTGCCCGGACCAGGGATGTATTATTACCGGATCATAACCACCGATACGCA
Source organism: uncultured Saprospiraceae bacterium (assembly GCA_965652315.1). GTDB lineage: Bacteria > Bacteroidota > Bacteroidia > Chitinophagales > Saprospiraceae > Membranihabitans. The sequence goes on from CBFGVZ010000017.1 coordinate 12,071, forward strand.
ATGGACCGGAAAAATGATTTATATCCAATAGGGAGGCATTTTACTTCCTATTGGGTAGCCGGGTGGGATTGGTGCATCCACAAAAGTTAGTGGGGTTATTCTTTCGTATTTCCCCGTTCCGCGCTCTCCGTAAATTCAAGGTCACTGATTACCCAAAATAAGAGGGAGTCCGTCCTCTCCTCCGCCGATCACGATTACTTTGGAGTTGCTGGAATTAGCGAGTTCAAGGGTAGCGCTGATGCCTTTGTCCCGTAGCACCTGGTCGTCGAGACTGGAACTGATCACTCTGTTCGCTTCTGCTTGTGCTTTTGCTGCGATCAGAATCCGCTGGGCCTCCTTTTCTTCTCGTTCCAGACGAAATTCATATTCGAGGGAGGCTTGTTCTTCTTTGAGTTTCCGCTCGATGGCCTGTTCAAGGGACTCCGGTAATTTGACTTCCCGGATCAGTACCGCATCCAAATAAATGTGTTTGGGAAGAATGCTTTCGCTCGTTTCATCAAATATTTCTGATTGGATGGTTTCCCGTTTACTGCTGTATAGTTCTTCCGGGAGATATTTTCCAATGACTTCTCGTGTGGCTGAACGCAATTCGGGTTTGAGAATATTCTCTGCATAATCGATGCCGATTTCGTCATGGAGATTTGGAAGTTCATCTATGACGGGACGGTAGAGGTAAGACAATTCTACTTTGATGTTCAGCCCGTTCCGGGACAGGGTTTCCATCGTTTCATAATCTTCCTGAATCCGCACATTGTAAATATTCATTTTATTCCAGGGTGGGACAACATGAAAACCCTGATCGTATATCTTATCCATGACCAATCCACCGCCAAAGCGTTTGAAAAGCACCCCCCTGTGCCCGGCATCTATGGTCAGGAAGGTCGAACTGGACAGAATGGAAACCAATATAAGACCTATTACTCCGATCAGTATCCATTTGGTTAATCCCGATATATTTATTCCTTTGTTTCCCGAATGCGCATTTTGGTTGTTTGAATGCATAAATTATGGTTTTAGAAGTTGATTTATTTTAGCCTGTACTTTTTCTTCGTCCAGCGCTGTTAGACATTTGAAATGACCCTTAGGACATTTGTTATTACCTAGCTTGGAACAGGGATGGCAAGAGAGATTTTCCTTTTCCAATAAGACAGAATTTTCCTGAAATTGTTTTGGTAAATAGGGTGTCATGCCTAGCTCGGGCGCTGTGGCACCCCAGATCGACAGAATTTTTTTCCTGAAAGCTGCTGCCATATGCATGGTCGCAGTATCATGTGAAATCACATAATCCGAATCGTCCAGAATCTTGCCGGTAGTATGCAAATCACAGCGGTTGACCATATTGATGCATCGGTCGCGAAGGGCTGATTCGATGACCCGTGCATCCTCCACTTCAGTTTTTCCTCCTAACAATACCAACGGGAGCGGAAGATTTCCAAAATGTCGGATAATCTGATCCGCCGGCATTTTTTTGGTTGTATAGGTTCCTCCTATTCCATACGAAATGTAGTTCGTAATCCCAAGGGGGTTGGTGGTTTGGAAGCCATAAAAGTAATCCAGACCTTCCCCGTCATCCTGTATTTCCAGGGGAGCCAGTGCGGCCAGGTAGCGGTCCACCAGGTGTCGGGGTTCCCGCATCAGATCCCGTCGAAAATTTACCAGCACCCATTTTTCGAAATTTCGCTTGTCAAATGTGATCGAGGGTACTTGAAGTGCATTCTTGAATCGCCAGGTCCTGAGATTTTTGTGCAGGTCAATGATCAAATCAAAATTCTGACGCTGGAGTGTTTCAGAAGTGGATTGAAAATCATCCCGGTACGAATGTATCTTGTCAATATAAGGATTGTGTTCGTTTATAAAGGCGTATCGGGACTTTGTCAGCCAATGAATTTCTGCGCCCAACTGAAGTTTGAGCATCCGGAACACGGGGCTGCAAAGCACGATATCCCCGATTGAGCTGAAGCGTATAACCAGGATTTTGGAAGGACGTATCGGAAACTTTTTATTCATAGGCGCAAGATACGGTTTTTGACGAGGTTACGCTTTCATTATGCTTATCCTGCCATCATAGTTTATGTAAAAAAACCGGTAGCGATTGTGTTTTTCAAAATCAAGTTGTACATTCGGGGATTGTAAATAAACAGACCTGTGTAGAGTTCAAAAGGTGTTCATTCAGGTCCATTCAGTAGAGTTATTAACACATTGTGGATAACTTTCAACATAGTTCTATGCCCAAAACAGCGAAATCCCCTGAGAATCGTTTTACCTTCATAGGATATCCAGTTGGAAGCTCTGAATACATCTAGCTTTGATAATGAGTTGAATAGATATTACTGCAAAAATATATTAATATTTTTTCAGATTATCTTCCTGCCCGGAACAGTTTGGCAAACTATTTGCAATTATGTAGTCATACGTTGCTTGAAAAAAACCCAATCGGGATGAAACAATTTAGAATCGGCAGGGGTTATAGAGTCAATGGAGACAAATATATAGAACTTAAGAATATATTGTAACCGGGAAATGAACCGGTGATAAAGAGCGTAGTTTTCTTGTTTTGAGACCTTAGTAGAAATTGCCCAGATTTGTTTTACAAATTTGGGCATTTCTCTTTGTGGAATAAAAATTTCTTTTTAGGTTTGCAAACAATAACTTGATTAAATGAATACAGTAGTACATACAAATTGGTGGTGGCTTACTTATCCGGACAGATCTGGAAGTTAGCCCTTGCTATGTACATTTAAAATAAAAAACAGCTTGTTGGGACTTCCGGCAAGCTGTTTTTTTTTCAACTATATTTGCGAAAATGAAGATACAAACCCGAACCATCAAAATGCTTTCTGACCAGCTGACACCGGTCAGTGCCTATCTCAAAATAAGAGATATCACGGACAAACCCTGTCTGCTGGAAAGCAATGATTATCAGTCTTATGAGAATTCCAGGTCCATCATTGGCTTCGACCCGATCATAGAAATCGCGCTCGAAAATGGGCGGCTGGCAGTGACCACACTTGGACGGAAAGAAACCATTGCCCCCGGGGGCCGAACGAGCATTCCTCAACTACTGGATCAGATCCGGAATACGATTGTGAACGAGGGAGAACCGTGCGAGATAAATGGCTTCCTGGGGCATACCAATTTTGAAGCCGTCCGGTTTTTTGATACCGTGAAGATGAATACATCCAGAGATCAGTTGAATATACCAGAACTCCATTATTTCTTCTATCGGTACCTGGTGGTATTTGATCATTACAGGGATGAGATGACTCTGATAGAGAATGTACCTGACGGGGGCACAACGGATCTTGAAAAAATACGGAAAATTCTGTTGATGGGCCACTTTGAAGACAAAGCATTCACCCGGACCGGCACCTCCCGTAGCAATATGACTGATGAGGAGTACAAGGATCTGGTCAGCAAAGGCAAATACCACTGTAAGATCGGCGACGTGTTTCAGATCGTGCTGTCCCGACAGTTCCAGCAGCCGTATGAAGGAGATGATTTTACAGTATACCGGGTACTCCGGTCGGTCAATCCTTCGCCATATCTTTATTATTTTGATTTGGGAGATTACCATATCTTCGGTTCTTCCCCCGAATCCCAACTCAACCTTACCAATGGGACCGCTCAGGTCAACCCCATAGCAGGTACATATCGCAGGACCGGTAACGACCAGCAGGATCTCCGACGGGCCCGGGAACTAACTGAAGATCCCAAGGAAGTGGCCGAACATACGATGCTGGTGGACCTGGCCCGTAATGATCTGGGACGTCATTGCAGTAATATTCATATTCGGTCTTTGATGGAAATTCAGTATTTCAGCCACGTGATCCACCTGGTATCAACCGTTCAGGGAACCCTGGCTGAGGCTTACAATCCATTCCGAATTTATGCGGATACCTTCCCGGCCGGCACATTGTCCGGTGCACCCAAGATCAAAGCCATGGAGCTGATCAATCAATACGAAAAAAGCGTACGAGGTCCTTATGGCGGTGGGATTGGCTATTTTGGTCTGGACGGGAATATCACCCAGGCCATCGTGATCCGGTCTTTTGTCAGCAAAAATAACGTCCTGTACAGCCAGGCCGGTGCGGGAATTGTTATTTCGAGCGATGAGGAAAGTGAATTGCAGGAAGTGAATAACAAACTGGCGGCATTGAATACTGCCCTGGAACAGGCAGAACAAATCATCAATCACTAGATCCTAACGACCATGAAAATTTTACTAATCGACAATTACGACTCATTTACCTTCAATCTGTACCAATATCTCCGTGAAATATCTGACCATTCCGTACAGGTGGTCCGGAACGATGAAATCGGGGTGGAAGCAGTTGCTGACTTTGATATAATCATACTTTCACCGGGGCCGGGTTTGCCCAAAGACGCTGGTCACATGCCAGCGATTATCGAGAAGTATAAAACTGAAAAACCGATTCTGGGCGTCTGCCTGGGCCATCAGGCTATCGGTGAATCATATGGTGCTAAACTGGTCAACTTATCCACAGTGTACCACGGCGTGGATGCCAGTCTGGAAATTATCGAACCGGGTGGTTTGTTTGACCAGATAGAAAACGGAACCCGTGTCGGCCGGTACCATTCCTGGAGCATTCTACGGGGAAGTACTCCAGAGGAACTTGTGGTCACTGCACTGGACGAAAATGGGGAGATCATGGCCGTACGCCATGAACACGATCCGGTGTTTGGCGTACAATTTCATCCCGAATCCATTCTCACACCGCAAGGTAAAGTGATATTAAAAAACTTTTTAAACGAAGCCGAAAAATTTTTAAAAGGAAATTCATGAGACAATTATTGGAAAAATTATACAATGGAGGAGAGCTGACCACTGAAGAAGCTTATCGGATTATGACCGACATAGGCGAAGGACGCGGCTCCAATGAAGTGCTCGCTTCCATTCTGACCGTTTATCGCATGAGACCGATCACCGCGCCCGAGTTTGCCGGTTTTCGTGCTGCCATGTACGATTTGAGTAACCAGATCACCCTGGATTCCGAGGGCTCAATCGATATCGTAGGGACCGGCGGCGATGGGAAGAACACCTTCAATATTTCAACATTGTCCTGTGTTGTGCTGGCTGGTGCCGGGTACAAAGTGACCAAACACGGAAATTATGCGGCCTCATCGATCTCCGGATCGTCCAATCTCCTCCAATTGCTGGGATATGAATTCACAAACGACCGGGATCGCTTACAGCGACAACTCGACCAGTTTAACCTGTGTTTTCTTCATGCCCCCCTGTTTCATCCGGCCATGAAATACGTCGCGCCGGTCCGAAAGTCTCTCGGCGTCAAGACCATTTTCAATATCATGGGCCCTACCATCAATCCCAGTAAACCCGGAGCTATTCTCCTCGGCACCTATAACAGGGAAGTGGCAGATTTGTATGCTGAAGTGATGGATTTGTCGGATTACCGGTTTTCTATCGTCCATTCCCTCGATGGGTACGATGAAATCTCGCTGACCGGTCCGTTTTTACACTACACCCGTGATTACAGGAAAACAAGGGAACCCGAAGAGCTCGATTTCCCCTGCGTACGACAGGAAGATCTGTTCAGTGGAGAAACGATCGATTCTGCACGGGATATTTTTTTGACCGTCCTACGGAATGAAGCCCCGGATGCCCATACCAATGTAATCCTGGTGAACAGCGGCATTGCCATTCATACCCTTAATCCCGATATTTCTATCGAACAGGGTATTCACGAAGCCCGGGAAAGTATCGAATCCGGCAGAGCTTACAATAATTTGGAAAATCTGTTGAACAATCAATGATGGACATTTTACAGGAAATCAGAAATCATAAATTGGGCGAAGTCACGGAGCGGTCTGCCTTGTATCCGGTCAGATTGTTACAGAATAGTATTTATTACGATTCGCAGACCGTTTCTTTAGCTGATTACATTCGCCGTGAAGATAAATCAGGTGTAATCGCTGAATTTAAGAAAAAATCACCTTCGGAAGGCTTTATCAATCAGTATGCTGACGTCGAAGAAATATCTATGGGCTATATGCAGTCCGGTGCATCTGCTTTATCAATCCTGACGGACGGACCTTACTTCGGCGGAACATCCGACGATCTGAGCCGCGCCCGAAACTACAATTTCTGTCCCATATTGCGGAAGGATTTTATCATCGATGAATACCAGATCCATGAGACCAAATCCATAGGTGCTGATGCTCTGTTGCTGATCGCCGCTATCCTGTCAGCAGAAGAGATCAGCCGATTCACAGCTTTGGCTCACGAATTGGGTCTGGAAGTTTTGATGGAAATACACAGCCTGGAAGAACTCGACAAATACTGTGAGGGCATTGATGTACTGGGTGTGAACAATCGCAATTTGAAGGATTTTACAGTGGATATCAGCCATTCAGTTGAACTTATGAAACACCTGCCAGCCGAACCAGTGAAAATTTCAGAAAGTGGGATCCGGAATGCAGATGATATGATTCACCTGCATCAGGCAGGATATGATGGATTCCTGATTGGGACCCGGTTTATGCGTACAGATCATCCGGTCCAGGCATGCCGGCAACTGATCCACACCTTCGAAATGAAAAAGAACAGCATATGAAGATCAAAGTATGTGGAATGCGCGAGCCTGAAAATATTCTGGACCTGGACCAGACCGGTGTTGATATGATCGGATTTATCTTTTATCCTGGTTCGAAGCGATACGTGGGTGACCGTGAAATGGTACAGACGCGGAATGTAAGTCGGGTGGGGGTATTTGTTAATGAAGATCTGGAAGTCATCCGGAAAGAGGCGGAGAAATGGGCGTTGGATGTCATTCAATTGCACGGTGATGAATCGCCGAAAGACTGTACGGCACTGGCCGGGGAAAGATGGGAGCTGGTAAAAGCCTTTGCGGTGGATGATCAGTTTGATTTTGGCCGGTTGGAACCATATCTCTCCGTGGTGCAATATTTTTTATTCGATACCAAAGGGACCGGATATGGGGGCCATGGGGTGACTTTTGACTGGAATATCCTACGGAAATATTCCTATGATAAGCCTTTTTGGCTTAGTGGCGGGATCCACCCAGGATTGACAGCATCGATCAAACAACTCGATTTCCCACAATTATATGCGCTGGATGTCAATAGTGGATTTGAAGTCCGGCCGGGTCTGAAGGACATTAATTTGATAAAACAATTCGCCCATGAAATACAACATTGACGAACATGGATTTTACGGAACATTTGGAGGTGCTTATATTCCCGAAATGCTCCACGCTAACATTGAGGAGTTGCAGCAGCGATATGTGGAGATTATTGAAGATTCGGAATTTCAATCAGAGTTCCATTCGTTGCTGACAGATTATGCCGGACGACCGTCCCCCTTGTATTTTGCTGCTCGTTTGTCTGAGCAGTACGGAACAAAACTTTATCTCAAGCGGGAAGACCTGAATCATACCGGTGCGCACAAGATCAACAATACCATCGGACAAATACTCCTGGCACGAAGACTGGGAAAGACACGGATCATCGCCGAAACCGGAGCTGGTCAACATGGGGTGGCCACTGCCACGGTCTGTGCGCTGATGGGAATGGAGTGCATCGTATATATGGGCGAAGTCGACATTGAGCGTCAGAAGCCCAATGTTTTTCGTATGAAGATGCTTGGAGCGGAAGTCAGGCCCGCGACCAGTGGCAGCAGGACGCTGAAGGACGCCACCAACGAAGCCATCCGGGACTGGATCAACCATCCAGTGGAAACGCATTATATCATTGGTTCCGTGGTAGGTCCGCATCCTTTTCCGGATATGGTAGCCCGGTTCCAGTCGGTCATTTCGAAGGAATTGCAGGTGCAGATGCAGGAAAAAGAGGGACGGGATCATCCCGATCGGATTATCGCCTGTGTGGGAGGTGGATCCAATGCCGCCGGGGCCTATTATCAGTATCTCAATGACGAGCGGGTGAAATTGGTGGCGGTAGAAGCTGCCGGCGAAGGGATTCATTCCGGACGATCTGCTGCTACCTCGCTTTTGGGGAGCGAAGGTATCATCCATGGAAGCCGGACTTTGCTTATGCAGACCAAAGATGGTCAGATCATAGAACCGCATTCGATATCTGCGGGCCTGGATTATCCGGGTATCGGTCCCCTTCACGCTCATTTGATCCGAAGTGGTCGGGCCTCTGTGGTGTCGATTACCGATTCCGAGTCGCTGGATGCCGCTGTCGAGCTCAGCCGGCTGGAAGGGATTATTCCGGCCCTGGAATCAGCCCATGCGCTGGCCGCCTTGCGTTACATTGATTTTGCTCCAGAGGAGTCGACGATTATTAGCCTGAGTGGAAGAGGAGATAAGGATCTGTCCACCTTTATGAAATATCTTGACCATGAATAGAATAAAGAAAGCATTGACAAAGGAGCAGGGACCCGTGCTCAATATTTATTTTACCGCTGGATACCCTGAGTTGGATAGCACGGGTGAATTGATCCGTGCCCTGGCAGGCAGCGGGGTTGACCTGATCGAAATTGGAATGCCGTATTCTGATCCCATGGCGGATGGTCCCACCATACAGCAGAGCAGCAGCGTAGCCCTGAAGAATGGGATGACCCTCGAAACAATGTTTGACCAGGTCCGTCAGGCTGCAGCCGAAGTTGATATTCCGCTGATCCTGATGGGCTATCTCAATCAGATGATGCAATTCGGAGAGGAACGATTCCTGAAGACTTGCCAGGAAATTGGAATTTCCGGTCTCATCATCCCGGACCTGCCCCCTGAATTGTACGCGAACCAATACCGTGAATTGTTTGACCGATTTGAAATTGCTATTATTTTTCTGATAACGCCCCAGACCTCCGAGGAGCGGATCCGGAAAATTGATGATATGAGTGATTCCTTCATTTATGTGGTGTCGGATTCCTCCATAACGGGGAAAACGAAGGACATTTCGCAGGACCAACTGGCATATTTCAATCGAATTCAAAAAATGAAACTTCGAAATCCGACGTTAATTGGTTTTGGTATTTCGGATCACCAGGGTTTTCAGCAAGCCGCGACATACTCGTCGGGTGCCATAATCGGAAGTGCTTTTATCAAAGAACTGACCCGTAACCATGGGAAACAACCGGCAGGAAATACCGCCCGGGATTTTGTTGACTCAATCAGGAATAATAAATGATCATACATCTTGACTCCGCTATTACCAAAGGACAACGCCAGGAAATTTCCCGTCACCTGGACCAGATCGGCTATTCCGGCACGGACGTGTCCACCCAATACCATCAGTACATTGTAGCAGTAGGTAAGAAACCCTTTGATATCCGTCGAATTGGCCATTTGGCCGGTGTAGCGGATGTGTTCAAAGTGAGCGATCCTTATAAATTGGTTTCCGGAAAATGGAAGCTCGATTTTACCAGTGTGCGGGTAGGAAGGGAGCTCGAAATCGGACCGGACAGCCTGACATTGATGGCGGGCCCGTGTTCCATCGAATCGGAGGAACAAATCGCCTCTACGGTGGCTCATTTGGTCAAAAACAACATTTCGGTGATGCGGGGTGGGGTTTACAAACCCCGGTCGTCACCCTATTCCTTTCGAGGACTGGGCATTGATGGATTGAAACTATTCGCCAGGCATTGCCACGAAAATGGGATTAAAGTGATCACCGAGGTTATGATGGTGGAACAGATCGAAGAAATGTACGAATATACCGACATTTTTCAGGTGGGCGCCCGCAATTCTCAGAATTTTAATTTACTCGATGCCCTGGGTGAGGTGGATAAACCAGTATTGCTGAAACGGGGGATGAGTATGACCATTCCGGAATTGCTTCAGTCTGCCGAATACATTTTTGCACATGGAAATGAAAAGATTTTGCTTTGCGAACGGGGCATCCGAACTTTTGAGCAGTCGTACCGGAATACCATGGATGTCAACGCGATCGCCATACTCAAAGAAAGATCCCATCTGCCTGTTATCGCGGATCCGTCTCATGGCATTGGCATTCGGAAATATGTGGATAAAATTGCCAGAAGTTCGGTTATGGCTGGGGCCGATGGTGTGATTCTGGAGGTTCATGAGACCCCTCAGAAAGCATTTTCGGACGGACAGCAAACCCTGTCTTATACGCAAGCCAGCCGGCTTTATGGTCAATTGAGAGAATTATATGATTTACGGAAAAAGTTTGATCGGTCGGAAATTGGTTAAATAGAGATTGTCATGATAAGAAGGATATTCTGGTGCATTTGTGGGTTTTGGATGGTTGGGGCCGGCTCGTTATCCGCTCAGCAGATATACAGCAATGACTTTCTCAATATTGGCGTGGGGGCTCGTTCCCTGGGGATGGGCCGGGCGGTGGTTTCCACGGAAAATTCTATCCAGGCGGCGTACTGGAATCCAGCCAATTTATCCACCGGAGGTGGTCCCATGCAACTCAGCGCCATGCATGCGATTTGGTTTGCCGGTGTAGTCAACTACGATTACCTGGGTGCCGGTTTCCGGCTTGGATCGGACAATAAAGCCTACGGGGCAGTGTCGATGATCAGGATGGGTATAGATGACATCCCCAATACACTGCACCTCTACGGACCCGACGGCCGGATTAATTATGCCAATATACGGTCATTTTCAGTGGCTGATTACGCTTTTTTATTCACTTATGCCCGGCAATTAGGGGAAAGTGACTGGCGCATCGGTGGCAATGTAAAGGTGATCCGCCGGGTATTGGGGAGCTTTGCGAAATCATGGGGAGGTGGATTAGATTTGTCGGTGGCCTATTCCAGTGAGAATTTCAGGTTTGGGGCCGTTCTTCGTGACGGTTCGACCACTTTCAACGCGTGGTCATACAGTTTTACTGATAATGAAATAGAGATTTTGAGTAATCTGGGTAATACGGTTCCGGAATCTGCACAGGAAGTGATTCGTCCATGGCTTTCAACAGGAATATCGTACCGATATCGCCTGAATGAAAATCTGAATGCCACCCTGGCCCTGGATGCGGATGTAACATTTGATGGTCGCAGAAATACCCTGATCAATACGGACGGAATGAGCGTGGAACCACACGTCGGTGTGGAACTGAGTTCGAGGGATATTCTGTTTTTGCGTGCAGGGGTGTCGTCCATTCAGTCGCGTAAAAAGATCAACAATCCCGACGCCAAAGAATATTTTGTTCAACCCAATATGGGGATCGGACTAAAGCTCGGTCGAATCGGGATCGATTATGCGCTAGCCTTTCTCAATGAGGATGGGAGTAAAAGTTCGTTGAGTCATGTTTTTTCAGCGTATTATACCTTGCAGGGGAAAGAGGAGTAAATGTAATTTGGTTTTGTGACAAACGATTCACAATCCGATATGTGATGAAAAAACTGGGATCGTACGTATTTCTCAGTCAGTATGTGGTGATTAATTCGGCTTAGAGTTCTTCCTGTGGTACCACCGTTTCATTTCGTGCTTGCTTCAGGGAGTCGTGTGCATGAGTAAATGCAACCAGAGTAGCCAGAAGCAAAATCACCATAATAGTCATGGGAAGCCAGAAAATGATGTCTCCAAAGGTGAATTGCCTGTAATTAGCACCATAATACTCTTGCGGACGTTCGATGGGATTGCGGTTGGCACTGGCAGTAGCTGCCTCCTGCGCCGCGTTTTCAATGTGTCTGAGAATCGCACCGATCTGTTCATTGCTCAGATGGGGATGTGCCGGCATGGGGACTTTGTTGAATTGGTTGAAAAGTTGGACTGCCACAGGATCACCAGCCTGGATCATTTCCTGGGAATTCTTGATGAAACTGTACAGCCAGGCACTGTCTCGTCTTTCCGTTACTCCCTTAAGGGCCGGACCGACCAGATTTTGTTCAATACTATGGCAGGACATACAATTGTGACGGAAGAGGGCTTGTGCGTCTTCCTGAGCATTCGAAACGGCCGGATTCAAAAAGAAAAAAACCACCGCCGGTAGGGTCAGACAGAAATTTTTTACGTTGAAAAGTAATCGGTTCATAATTTTTAAAATTTATACTCAGTCTTGAGTTTTTTCACTGATTTTAAAATATTTTGATCCGCCGCGGGATCTGTGCCATTGATGATATCTCTGATCCGTCCATCAGGATCGATAACCAGGATATTCTCCGAATGGATAAAATCACCTTCATCTCCTGCGCCATCCGAGGCGGACAGCAAAAACTCCGAACGGGCCAGCCTGTAAAGATCCTTTTTATCCCCGGTCAGTAAAAACCAGGAATTGGGATTGGCATTGTATTTTCGACCGTACTCAAATAGTCTTTCCGGAGTATCCCGCTTTGGGTCGACCGTCAGACTCAGGGTTACAATTGTCGGGTCATTTCGCACCAGGTCATGTACCTCCTGGATATTCTTCATCACTTTTGGACAGACGATCGGGCAGCTGGCAAAAAAACAGTTGACGATCCAGATTTTTCCCCGGTGCTCACCGGATGAAAAGGATCGTGCCTGTTGGTCCGTGAGTACAAAATCATCCACCACATGTCCTTCGTTTCCGTACACCGGAAGAGCGATGTTGTTTTCAAATACCACCACTAGACCGTATCCCATCGCAGTGAAACCAATCAGGACCAGAAAGAATATGCCAATGCTTTTATTCATGTCATTCCAGATTCATCGTTTCCGGATCACCGGCTTCGTCGGGTTGCTGATATAATTCCAGTGGTGCCGGGTTCTGAGGTGCGTAGGGTGGTGCCTCTTTACCCGTATATTCAAAAACATTTAGAATTGCTGGAATATACGCGACAGCTACCAGAGCCAGCATGATGATGATCCATGGTTTAAATGAATTGAGGAAAGGTACCACTTTTTCCTGGTGTATCGTACGGTAAGTGGGGAAGGAGATATAACTTTCCTTCGTTTTCTTAGTCAAAATAAGATCGATCAACAGGACAAAAAACAATCCCGCCGCTGCAAACAGAATTACCCCTCCTATCACCGTTGTCCCTGTCGTCCAGACCCAGTCCGGCCGGTAAAGCGGACTATCCGGGTCCATATAGCTGATGCCCATATTGGTCCGACGCGGCTCACCCCGCAATCCACCGACCATGAGGCCTGCTGAAAAAATGAACATTCCAATGGTCCACAAATACGGAATGGCATTCGCTATTCTTTTGAGCCGGATCTCTTTTCCGGACAACCGTTCCAGTAAATACAAGCTCATACCAATGATACCCAGAAAAACCGGACCAGCCACCGTCATGTGGAAGTGCCCGGGCAGGAACGCAGTGTTGTGCACGAGACTATTGAGCACATAACTGGCATTTATGATACCGGTCAGCCCCCCAAAGATGAAGATGATAAGCCCACAGATCAGGTACGAAAACAGGTACCGGTCTTTTTCAAAAAATGGCAATTTGGTCATCCATCCGAATAGACCTTTGGACCGATGTCCCTTTCTCCAGGCAGCGAATTCGAGCGATGCAGCAATCGTAAAAGCCGTGATAAAACTCGGAAGTGCCACGCCATATGTGAGCAGGGACTGAAAAAATTTCACGCCTTGAGTGATGGCTGGTTCCGAAAACTGATGGTGTGTTCCTACCGGAATGGAGAATACCATAAATAGAAAAAATACCAGTTTTCCGGCGTTATCTGAATATTGTTTGCCTCCCGCCAGAGTAGGCAACATCACGTAAAACATCAGATAAACGGGTAACAACCAGAAATAAACCAGGGCATGCCCGAAAAACCAGAACAACGTCCTGGTTAGCGGTACATTGACAGTCGCTGTAATGCCCATGGACCAGGGCAACAACAATGCCACGAGGGAATAAACGACTGCTATGGAACAGACAAACCAAATAATAAAATTGGCCATCGTGGCCACTACAGCCAATGGGATGCGTTCCCCCTTGTGTTCACGACGCCATTTCCGGTACATCCCAATCCATCCGAAGAATGCTACCCATGATCCTGTGATCAGCAGGGTATTTCCTACGTAAAAAAGCGGATGAGCTTTCATGGGTGCGTAAAAGGTGTACAGTACGGAAGCCTGACCGGACAGGATCATGGCGGCGGTTAAAAGTGTTCCGACCGTCATCATAATGGCTGATATCCAGGCTGTGGTCAAATGCATTTTGACGCCCGTATAATAGGTCATGCAGATATGCCCGAAGGCCACCGCGAAGAAAGTTGTCAGTACCAACGCATTGATGACCCCGTGCAGTGTTAGCCCCTGATAGTAATCCAGCGCGGCAAATGAGGTCTGTGATATCATCCCTGATCGATATAACGTCTGCATCAGTCCGTGATAGATGCCAAGTGTCAGCAGGGCCAGGGGGACGCAGAGTAATAAATAGCTAAGCCTTTTTTCAGACTTACTGAGGTAGATTTTTGTCATGGCATTTTAGTTATTGGGATAGTTTACAATAATTTCACCCATCATATGCTGATGTCCGGAACCACAATATTCATGACAGACAATTTTGTATACGCCCGGTTCTTTGAATGTAACGGTTTCCTTATTGATTCCACCGGGAACAGCAGTCATGTTCAATGAAACTTTGTGGATGTTGAACCCGTGTACCACATCTTTGGATGTCAGGTAGAAATCCACCTCTGCACCTACAGGCAGGCGAATCTCATGCGGTTCAAAACTCCACATTTGGGCCAGGGCGAAAACCTGATAAACCCGATCATCCAGTTTTTCAACGCGCGGTTGTGTGAACGATTCATCATATGGGATACATTCGGGAATCCCGGTGGCATAGGAAAAAATCGACCTCAGTATAGCGATGAGGAAAATCGCCAGTGTGATTCCGGTCAAAATCATGACTTTTACTTCGTACTTGTCCATCTGGCATCAGTATTTTGAGATTTGTAAAAAGTAGGCGGAGAAAAAAATAATGGCCGCCAGGATCAGGATCGCAATGAGAAAGGCTACGGCGCCTCGGGGTACAAAATCTTCATCTTTTGGTTCCATTTAGTAGTTGTTTTTAGTTTTCAATTGTACGATGATTATATCGATCAGACTACTGATATATCAGGACGTAAAGGTATTGATTTATTGATTACTCTGCTATGACATATGTCATATTGGATGTAAAAGTTGCATTGCTCTACTCCTTATACTATTGTCATAATTGTCATAGAGTAATAATACTAATTTGAATGAACATCTCAAAAAGTTTTCAGAATATTTTGCAATAAGAGGTATGATTTGCCTGGGTTTGCAATGATAAAGCTGGTAAATATATTTTGGGGTTCATCCCCGAAGGCTGGAATACGGTATCTTGATGTTACCGTAATATTCGGCCATGTCGTACCTGAATTTCTTTTTTATGCTTAAGCGATCCGATGGCTCGGATCACGGTTTCTACCCGCAGTCCGATCAGGTCGGCAATTTGTTGCCGGGTCAGGATCACCTGAAAAGTTTCCCCTTTTCGTTTCCCCTCTTTTTGCTTCAGGTAATCGATGAGTGTCAGGATCCGTGTTTCTGCCTGTTCTGTCGAAATGGCCTGTGCGATCGTGGCTTTATAATGGAGTCTGAGCGATAACCGATGGAGCATGACCAGATAATATTCCGGGTGGTTTGCAAGAAAAGCGAGGAAAAGATCTTTTGCCATAACGATCAGGTCTGTAGGTATAAGAGCTGTGGCACTGGCGGGATACTGGATATCAGCAAAGAGAGCAGGTTCTCCAAAACTTTCCCCTGATCCAAACATCCCCTGGATAAATTCCTTACCGGATTCGTTGATGGTCGTAATCCGGATTTGACCATGGCGGATTTGGTAAAAATTCCGGGCATGTTCTTCTTGTTGAAATATCATATCACCCGAATCAACGTGAACCAGCCTGGCTCCGTGTTGTAGTAGTAGTGTTTCCGGAATCATTCAGTCGGGTTTTTACCTGAAAATATTTTGTGTTGCACAAAATTCCGTGCAAGATAAGAAAAGATGAAGGGAGTTGAATGCCTGAAACCTACAAAATCGGCAATCAAATGATATCATTCAAGGGTTATAATTCTTTCAGAAAATCCTCGAAAGATATTGGTTTTTCCTTACCTGCTTTTATCCCGTTGCCCGCTTCCACGGTAGTGCTAAGGTCCTTCAAAATCTCAGCTTTGATTGAACTCTTCAGATTTGTCAATACGTTTTTAGAATGTTCGAATCATTCCGGAAAGAAGAGGGCTGAGTAAATTTTTAGGAACAACAGAAACATTTCCATCCCTAAGGATTTGATTCACTCATTCTGACCTTCATATTCCGGATTGACTTTAGGAAATTGGCCGTTGTTCTCCGTGATCAGTTCATCCAACTCCTTTTTCAGGTCGTTGGCTTTATCCGGAAATTTCTCGCTTAGATCCACGCTTTCCAAGGGATCTTCCTTCAGATTGTATAATTCCAGTTCTTCCCCTTCGTACCAGTAGATTATTTTCCAGTCCCCTTTCCGGACCGATCCGCCTGGAGTCCAACCACTTCCATGGTAATGCGGATAATCCCAGAAAAGCTTACGGTTTGAACTGTCGTAATTCCGGAGGATATTGACCCCGTCAATCTTCATAAGATCGGCATCATCGTGACCGGCGGAGTTCCAGATCGTAGGCAGCAGATCCTGATGAACGGTGGCCTGATCGAAAGTGGCAGGCTGACCGGATTGATTCGGAAAGTGGATGATCTGTGGAATGCGAATACCACCCTCGTAGCACCAGCCTTTCCCCGCTCGTAGGGGTTGATTGCTCGTTGGAGCCGTTCGGTTGCGTTCCAGGGTGGACAGGCCCCCATTGTCCGATGTGAAGACGAAAACCGTATTTTCCCAGAGCCCCGTTTCTTTGAGGGATTCGATGAGTTTGCCGACGTTGCGATCCATGGCTGAGACCATAGAAGCATAATCCAGATTGCTTTGATGAAGTAGGGTATGGCCATCGCCTTCCGGATATTTGATAACGGGTATCGACAGGTCATTGTATTGCTCCCGATCGGACAAACTGGCTTGAATTGGGGTATGGACGGTGTAGAAAGATAAAAATGCAAAAAACTTATTATTCTGGTTTTGCCGGATAAATCGGATGGTTTCGTCAGTTAGCCGGTCGGTGAGATATTCCCCTTCCGGTCCGTCGGGAAGTTTTGAATTTTTGTAGGGAGCGTAATATCCACCCGGCGGGGACCCCTTGTCTATACCACCGATATTGATTTCAAATCCCTGGTCTTCCGGAGTATGTCCGACTCCGCCCAGATGCCATTTTCCGGCAAAAAAGGTTTTATATCCGGCTTCCTGGAAATATTCCGCCATCGTTTTTTCTTCCAGTGTCAGTTCATTGCGGATAGGCGGTGAGGTTAATGGTCTGTTGTCTGGTCGCTGCCCTGGGATCCAGTCCGTGATACCGAGACGGGTCGGATTTTTGCCGGTCATGATGGCTGCCCGGGATGGAGAACAAACCGGATGGCCGGAATATGCCTGGGTGAACACCGTGGCCTCCTTTGCAAGTTCGTCCAGATGAGGTGTCTTATACAGAACGCTACCCGCATAGCCAAGGTCTTTCCACCCCAGATCATCTACGAGTACGATGACCACATTCTTTTCAGATGCCGACTGTGAGTAGACCGAGGTAATGCAGAAGCCTGCCAATAAAACTATCACAATGAATCGAGGTAGGAGAATCTTGAAATGCATACTAGAAAGTAGTTTGAATGATTAAGTGGTAAAGTAACACTATTTTCTGTAATGTTTTTGTTGTTTGGATGATGCTAGTATTAACTGAAAAGTGTACCAGTGTATTAATTGAAAAGTGTACCACTAATGT
>CBFGVZ010000018.1:0-29624 GCA_965652315.1 uncultured Saprospiraceae bacterium
TTCTATTTCAGTACTTCGACAATAGCCGGCACCTTATACATTTTGGTAAGTCGTTCGGTAAAAGCTTTATGGCCCCGGGGTGCAAACAGGATCAAATGGCTGTTTTTAAGTTCAGCAAGTTGGCTGAGTAACTTCCATTTAGTGATCAGAGGTTGAATATTATCGGTTTTGAGAGCTACATCAAAATAGTGTTTTTTCCCGCCTCGCTTTGCTGTAAAATCAGGAAGTACTTCCTGATCTGAAGACACTTTTGTAAAGGACTTGGGTTTCTCAAAGTCTCCGAATGTGGACCTGAATTCTTTGAAGCCCTGATTCCGAGCCATCTCGATTGCTTGTTCGATGTATTCCTGTTTCTCTTCGGTAATCTCCATATTCATTGCTTTGATTCAAAAATAGTGTACTTTGTTGCAGGACACGGAAATACAATGCCAGATGAGTATGTATGCCCTATATTAAATGATGCTTTTAACCCAACGTTTCGGGCAGGTCAATGATCATTTCTGCATGGGGGAATTCACATAAGTACATTAATATAACCATCTGTCCGGGGATTTGGTTCAATTTTCAATGGAAATTGAAATGTGGTTGGAGATTTTGGGGTAGTATTTCCATAAAAAAGTAATACATTGGATCCTGAAAAGATTGTTGGAAACAGATATAAATTATGTTACAAATTTCATTAACCTTGAGTTTTTTAGTTTTTCTGTTGTTCCCCATGCCGGGTCAGGGACAGAATGCCATATTGATCGGACACCGGGGCTCCTCATATACTATGCCGGAGAACACCGTCCTATCTGCGGTTACGGCGTGGGAAGAAGGTGCAGATGCGGTGGAAATCGATGTGTATGCCACGGTAGATGACCGGATCGTAGTGATTCACGATAAATCCACAAAGCGTACAACCGGGCACGATTATGATGTAACGTCCACCGATTCAAAAACCCTGACAGCGCTTGATGCAGGAAAATGGAAAGGCCCGCAATTTGAAGGAGTTCGGCTGCCTTATCTCACCGATGTTATCGAAGTCATACCCCGATACAAACAACTCGTCATTGAAATCAAATCGGGACCAGAGATTATTCCACTTCTGAAGGATCTATTGACGGATCACCCCCAAAAGTCGCAGATCATATTTATTTCATTTGGCTGGGAAGTGATCAGGGGAATTCACGATGTCTTCCCTGAGGTACCTTGTTTTTGGCTCTCGTCCCGTAAAAATGATGTCATCGAACGCTGGGATGAGGTGTTGGAAGCCGGCCTGGACGGAATCAATTTACACTATAAGATTATCGATGAAGCCATGGTCCGGCAGGCCCACCAGGATGGATTGGGTATTCTAGCCTGGACGGTGAATGATATGGAGGAGGTACACCGGTTAATCGGAATAGGTATTGATGGGATAACGACCGACCGACCGGGATTCGTCAGAGCCCAACTCTTGCAAGACATGGAATTTGAGCGCTAGCTCTCCGGTTCCACAATTTTGAATTTTTTTATATTCGCTACCCCCCCTGGAAACGTTAGTTCCGTGTATAAAGTTGAAAACCAACATAACTATGCAGCCTCTAGCGGATCGGATCAGGCCAATCATACTGGATGAATTCTACGGGCAGGAACACCTGGTAGGCCCGGACGGAATTATACGGAAAAATCTGGAGCGAAATTTCATTCCTTCATTTATCCTTTGGGGCCCTCCGGGAGTGGGTAAAACCACCCTGGCTGGAATTCTTGCGGAGCAGATGGATCGTGGATTTTTTTCGCTATCTGCTGTTGATTCCGGAGTTCGTCAACTTAGGGAAGTCATCGAGAAAGCGGAGAAGTCCAGGATTCTTGACGCCGGATCACCCTTGCTGTTTATCGATGAGATCCATCGATTCAGTAAAAGTCAGCAGGATTCCCTATTGAATGCGGTGGAACGGGGTATTATCACCCTGATAGGGGCTACTACTGAAAACCCTTCCTTCGAAGTCATTTCTCCCCTGCTGTCACGATTACAGGTTTATCGTATGGAGCATTTGTCTTTTGAAGAGATGCAGCACATCGTGGATCGGGCCATAAAAAAGGACCCATTTCTAAAGTCAAAGAATATATCCTCTGTGGATTATGATACCCTTATCGAATATGGTAGCGGAGATGCCAGGCGGACACTCAATTTACTTGAACAGGTCGCGCATCAGGTTCAGAGCAATGGGGATTCAGTCATTTCTACCGAGCTTATCCGCCAGACAGCCCGGGTTAATGCCATGAATTATGATAAGAAGGGGGATCAGCACTATGATTTCATTTCCGCTTTTATTAAATCAGTCCGGGGAGGAGATCCGGATGCAGCGATCTACTGGATGGCCCGAATCCTGGCTGGAGGTGAAGATCCTTTGTTCCTGGCCAGGCGAATGATCATTCTGGCCTCGGAAGATATTGGTCTGGCCAATCCCAATGCTTTGCTTTTGGCCAACAATTGTTTTCAGGCTGTTCATCAAATTGGAATGCCGGAGGCCCGGATACCGCTCGCACAGACAGCCATCTATCTGGCCACATCGCCCAAAAGTAACTCGGCATATCTGGCGATCAATAAAGCCATGGACAAAGTAAAAAATTCTGACACACATATTGTACCTTTACACCTCCGAAATGCTCCGACCAGACTTTCAAGGAATTTGGGGTATGGAAAGGAGTATAAGTATCCCCATGATTTTGAAGGACATTTTACTGTTCAATCTTATTGGCCGGAAGGGGTTGAGAAAACTACTTTGTATATCCCGCAAAACAATCCAGCCGAAAATAAGATCAGGGATCAAATGGAAAAATGGTGGAACCAATCAAACGAATCAGATATAAATGAATGAACAGCAAACAATAGAAGACCTCCGGTTAATTGCAGAAAGTGTCGCCGCTTTCTGTGCCGAACACATCACGCCTTTTGTGATGGAATGGGACGAAGCACAGACTTTCCCCAGGAATGTATTTTCGGAGTTGGGTCACCTCGGAGTAATGGGTGTACTGGTCCCCCCCGAGTATGGAGGTGCGGGCCTGGGTTACCACGAATACGTTGCGATCATTCGGGAGATCTCCAAAGTGGATCCCTCTATCGGATTATCTTATGCCGCCCACAATTCCTTGTGCACGAATCACATCCTCCAGTTTGGTAATGAAGAGCAAAAATCGGAGTACCTGCCCAAATTGGCTTCCGGAGAATGGATCGGTGCCTGGGGACTGACAGAACCGACGACCGGAAGCGATGCCATGCGAATGAAGTGTACTGCCGTCCGGGATGGTGATGATTATATTCTCAATGGAACAAAATCCTGGATCACCCATGGGAAAAGCAGTGAGGTAGCCGTTGTTATAGCCCGAACGGGAGAGTTACTGGATAGTAATGGGATGAGTGCTTTTGTAGTGGAAAGGGGAACAAAAGGATTTTACTCGGGTAAAAAGGAAAATAAACTTGGAATGCGCGCATCAGAAACGGCCGAAATGATTTTTGATCAGTGCCGGATTCCGTCGAGTGCTCTTTTGGGTGAGGTAGGCCGGGGATTTCAGCAAGCTATGCATATTCTGGACGGTGGACGTATTTCAATTGCCGCCTTGAGTCTGGGCATAGCTGAAGGGGCTTATGAAGCAGCATTGCAATACTCCAAAGAAAGGGAACAGTTTGGCAGGCCCATATCTGATTTTCAGGCGATCAGCTTCAAATTGGCGGATATGGCCACTGAAATCAAAGCCTCAGAACTATTGATTCATCAGGCAGCCGAACGGAAAAATAAGAACCTGCCGATGACCAAAGAATCGGCCATGGCAAAATATTACGCATCTGAAGCCTGCGTTCGGATCGCTACGGATGCCGTACAAATTTTTGGCGGAAACGGTTATACGAAAGAATATCCGGTTGAAAAATTTTATCGGGATTCCAAATTGTGTACTATTGGTGAGGGAACCAGCGAAATACAAAAGATTGTAATCGCCAGACAAATTTTAAAAGAATAGAAGGAGTGGAACAGATTACGAATGAAAACTTTTATGAGGAAGTCATCAGGGCTTCCTTCGACTATCCTGTTCTGGTCCAGTTTTGGGCTCCGTGGTGTAGTCCATGCCACGGTCTTTCCAGGACATTGGAGCAGATTGAGAAAGAGCAGCAATTTCCCGTAAAATTCACGGGATTGGATGTCGATCGCTTCACTGATCTGGCCCTGGAATATAAAATCATGGGGGTGCCGCATACCCGGATATTTGTCAGCGGTCATGCCCTCGACCAATTTTCGGACCCCTTGCCGGCCCACGAGGTGAAGTTGTTTATCACCAATGCACTTATAATACCCGCACTTCTGAGATTTAGTCACTATTCGGATCAGATCGAAACCGAGCTGGTTCGCAATCTCGAGGAACATGCCGCACGTTCCCGACGAAAAGACGTGTACAATCTGACCCTCGCGAAGTACTACATATTCGAGGATGCTGAAAAAAGCAAACAATATCTGGATCAGATTCCGGATGAATCAGATCAGTTTGAGGATCGGCTGTTTATCCGGGATTTGTATCCGCTTCTCAATACAGATTTCTCCCCTACCCCAACTGATAAAAAACTGTGGGCAGCTAAAAATGCATTTCTACGGAAAAATTTTGAATCAACCTGGCAATTTTTACTCCAGGCCACCCGGATATCTTTGGGCAGTCCGTCCGATACTGCCCGGACAATCCTCATGGCTTTTCGCCGATTTTTGGGCGAGGATCATGAGCTCAACAGGAAGTATAATTCACAATATACCAATATTATCGCCCAGGATTCTTAATTCAAAAATGAATCACCTACCCATCATTGTCCCGTTCACGTCAGTGAATTTGGCACTCTCCCGCTGGTCTGATAGGTTTCTACATTATCACGAGCCTGGTTGAGTAATGTTTTACGGGCATCCAGTGTGGCCCAGGCCATATGACTGGTAACGATACAATTGGGCAGTGACAACAACGGATGGTCTACCGGGGGTGGTTCCTGACTCAGTACATCCAGACCTGCTCCTCTGATCCCTTTAATAGTCAAAATGGCATGCAAAGCCTGTTCATCTATCAAACCGCCACGAGCTGTATTGATCAGAATAGCATCCTTTTTCATCTTACCCAGAAAATCGGTGTTGATCATTTGGTGGGTATCCTGTGTAAGTGGCAGATGTAAACTGACGATATCGGCGGTGCCAGCCAGTTCGTCCAATTCCACAAACCGAATATTATGGTCGTTGATTTTTTCCGGGCTGCGGGTATAGGTGATGACTTCCATTCCAAATGCCTGTCCAACCCGGGCCACAGCGCCTCCTATGGCTCCCATTCCTATGATGCCTAGCTTTTTATTTCTCAATTCCGGGATTGCAGGGGTGTAAAAAGTAAATTTGGGCTCATCGGACCAGATTCCGTCCCGGGCCATCTGCCAATGGTAATTGACTTTGTTCGTCAGGTTGAGTATGAGTGAAAATACATGCTGAGCTACACTATAAGTACTGTATCCTTCTACATTACACACCACTACTCCACGTTTGCGACAGGCTGCCAGATCAACATTGTCATATCCTGTGGCCAGAATTTGAATAAACTTAAGCCGGGTCAGTGCATTTAGCATGGCGTCACTAATCTGTGTTTTATTGATCAGCAGTATTTCCACATCCGAATGTTCATCCATCAGTTTGTCGGTGTCTGTAGAGGCGAGTAAAATGGCATTTTTCAACACTCCAAACTGACTGATTTCCAGGTCTCCGGTAGTGATAGTGTCTGTTTCCAGAAATACTATTTTTGACATGGTATATTTTTTACAAAAAAATTGGGCAAACCAACTTGCCCAATATAATTCTATTTTCAAATATTCCCGAACATTCCGGGATCAAAAACACATGAAAATTCCATCAGAATTTCAGTCCGACGGTCGCTCCGATGATGGAAAAATTGCTTTCTCCTTCCTCGAAAATTTTGTTGAATCCAAATTCATAATATGCTCCGATAGCGATCAGTCCAAACTCCAAACCGGCTCCTACTCTACCACTAAAGTTGGCATCTTTCAGGTCGTCCTTATCAAACAAGTCATTGTCATCAGCGAAACCAAGATTGAATGATGGTATGACTCCTGCGTCAACAACGATGTCAAAATTTCCACTCCCTACATTACTGAAAGGAGCTAATCCGATCATAATTGGAATTTTTAGAGTCTGTATGCGTGTTGAATTTTTGAAGTCGTCAATAGTAGAACTACCTGCCTCTACTGATAGCGATGAGGAATAGAAATGGACTCCGGGCTGTAGGAACAATACCTTCCCCAGTCTCAGGTCCGCTCCCAGATTCCATCCGGCTTTTCCACCTTTGACATTAGCCGTATTAATTTCAGATTCAGGACTCAACACGGAGTGAACTCCAGCCCTAATAATGAAATTAGCTTGTGCCTGAGCGCTCATTGCAAACGCTACTAAAAGACAAATGCTTAAAACAATCTTTTTCATAGTCTTGATTTGTTTAGGTTAACCCTGATATACTCAAAATGTCAGGGGTTGTAATATAACGTTTTACCGTTCGTTTTCACTTGTTTTTTTGGGGAAAATTATTCTGGTATCTACTCTGTTTAGTTGAAACAAGGTATGTTGTTTAAACCTCATTTATTATTATAAACAAATTTCCATACCCATATTGTTATAAGTCACGCCTTATTTAGGTTGAGGTTAACATATCCATTCAGTCTTTGATGGGGGGACGGACCGGATGTATCATGGTCAGCCCGATCAGTTCATCCTCTTCCGGTCCTATGGATCCCCATCCCAGTATACCACCGGTTGATCGGGCCACATGCCGTGCGAAGCTTCTGAAGCTAAGATAAAGTTCATAGGCCAGCTCACGGTCCTCCATTTTTTCAAATACATCATTGAGGTTCGCAAGGTGAAACTTCAGTTTGCGATTGGTGCTTTCCGGATCCTGAGTGAATTCGGATTTGAGCTGATCCAGGTCCTGCTTGAATGTCTGTCCCACTTCTTTGTAGAAATTGGCCAGACGACGTGGTAAATTGTACGACCGGATCCGCGTAACCTTGATTGCCCATTCGGTTTCGTGTTCCTTGATGGTCCCATCCGCTCCTGCAATGAGGATACTAATGGCCGGGACGGCGCCCTTGAGCTGTTCGTATTGGGTTTCACTTATTCCTTTGAAATTTTCTGTCATAATCCTGGCAACTTAATTTTGTAATAATCAATTTTGTCTCATATCCTGTGCAGACATTTCTAATCTCAAAAAATATTAAGACATTTGCAACGATATCAGATTAGGGATCAAATATAATACATGAAAATCGAAGGCTGGTTATTTATAGTCATACTTTCTTTGTTCCTGGGGTTGACAGGCTGTCATTCCAATCAGGAGGATACCGGAAGTTCAGATGGGCAGGCTGGGTTCTTGCCGGAAAGTGAACCCCAATATGGGAAAGTGATCGTGGATAATTTGAGGATGCGGGATGATTATGGCCTGAAAGGAAAAGAAATCACCCAAATTGGCCGGAATCAATTTGTCAGGATGACTGGCCAGCAATCCGATACGACTGAAGCAATACAGATACGGGGAACTTTACAACCCCATTACTGGTATGAGGTCATATTCAATGGTGATACGGGATGGATCTATGGCGGTGGCATGGAAATAGTGAAATCTATGGATATCTCAGATGGTGGTGGCATCAATGATTTCAGAATTGTGCCTGGGGTACGGGCGGGTGTGGTAACACGGGAATCCACCCACGAGTCCCTGACCCGTCTGCTCGGCGAGGAAGAAGTAATCCGGGAAGACCTGCATGTCGGAGAAAGCGAATGGGTACAGGGTACGATAATTTATCCCAATACCAACAACGAATTGCTGATATACTGGCAAAATTCTGATTTTAAAACCATTCGCCAAATCATTATCTCAAAACCCGGTGGAGAATGGCAGACTATGGAAGGTATCCATATCGGACAATCGATAGAAGATGTGACTAAGCTCAATGGAGCACCTTTCAATCTAACCGGGTTTCAATGGGATTATGCAGGCAAAACGCTCAACTGGCAAGGCGGTAAACTCAGCTCTAATCTCACGCTGACCTTTGATTACAGTGGAGATATATCGATCTATCCGTTTCTGATCGGAGATAAAGTGATCTCCTCTGACAACAGTAGTTTGTTGAAGTTGCATCCCCGGGTTCGTCAGATTCTGGTCACGATCACGGAATAAATATGCGAACTATATTGGGAAACAGAAATATGAGGGCCAGTACCACCAGTTGAATGGCGACGAAAGGAAGAATGCCCTTGTACAGATGATTCGTTTTCACTTCCGGAGGAGCAACCCCTTTCAGGTAGAAAAGCGAAAATCCGAATGGTGGTGTAAGAAAAGAAGTTTGCAAGTTGACGGCCAACAGTATACCCACCCATAAAAGATCCACACCATAGGCCTGCAAAATAGGAAGCACTATGGGAACAACGATGAAAATGATTTCCACAAAATCGATAAAAAACCCCAGGATAAATACGATAAATAAGATCAGAATCAACAGGTTTTCCGGAGATAAATTGGTCGACTGAATCAACTCCAGAATCAGGTCATCTCCATGCAGACCGCGAAAAACAAGTGAAAATGTGGTAGCGCCGATCAGAATGAAAAAGACCATAGTGGTCAGCCTGGTCGTTTCACGTCCGACCTGAATTAGACTTCTGAATTTGAATTTTCCGGCAATGATCGTTAACAGAATGGACCCGAAGGCCCCCACGGCGGCTGCTTCAGTAGGAGACGCTATGCCTGCAAAAATGGAGCCGAGGACGGAAATAATTAAGAGCAAAGGCATTATGAGTGCCACTAAAATGGAGCTAAAAGTTATTTTCGTTCCTTCTTCCCGTCGTACCGGCGGAGCCACTCCGGGTTTGATTCGGGCCAGGACCAACACGTACAGGATGTAGAAACCAACAATGATTATTCCCGGAAGGACCGCACCAATAAACAGATTCCCTACTGGCACATTGAGTACAGTTCCCAAAAGAATAAGCACAATGGAAGGCGGGATAATCTGTCCCAATGTGCCGGACGACGCGATGATCCCTGTGGCCAGCGGAATATTGTATTTGGTTTCTATCATAGAGGGCAGACTGATCAGCCCCATGGTCACCACGGTTGCACCGACGATTCCGGTAGAAGCTGCCAGCAATGCACCTACGATGATGACACTAACACCCAGGCCTCCATTTATTTTACCGAAAACCTGCGCCATGGTTTTCAACAGGGTGGCTGCCATGCCGGATTTTTCAAGCATTATGCCCATATAGATAAAGAGTGGGACAGCCAGCAATACATAATTGCTCATGACGCCCATGATCCGTGACGGCAGGAAATTGAAAAATTCCGGCCCCAGCGTTAACAGGCCGGTGATCGTAGCTACGCCAGCGAGCGTAAATGCCACAGGGAAACCAAATATAAGAAATAAAAATACCAGGGCTACCATCAATAAGGCTATCCATTCCATGTTAACTGCGTTGTTTTTGAATGAATAATTCTATTTCCGGGTTGGATAGTCGCATGACACATTTCAGTGCAAAAAATAACCCGTATACAAGCAATAACAAGAATGAAGCAGTCATCGCAAATTTGATGATGTACCGATAGGCCAGCCCGCCTGGATCAGCACTCACCTCATTCATGGCCCAGGAATGGGATGCGTATTGGAACGATGTGGTAATGACAATTAAGCACCAGGGGACCAAAAAAACCAGCGTGCCGATCAGATTGATCCATAGTTGCTTTTTCAAAGGCATTTTGGCGTACCATATATCAACCCGGACGTGGTCATCATATTGAAGCGTATAAATGGTACCATACAGGAAAATCAACGAAAATATATGCCATTCCAATTCAGTCAGCCAGGCGGCAGACTGATCAAACAGATATCTGGCAATCACGTCCATCAGGATTATAAAAACCAGGATAGTCGTACAATAACTGGTGATCTCTCCTATTCTGAGGAACAGGCGATCGATTTGTTTAAATTGGGCCGCAGTCATATGATTTCATTCAAACTATTCAGACGGTTCCCAAAATACAAAAAGCCACGAAAGTTCGTGGCTTTTGTATAAAACTCTTATTAATTTTTACACGCTATTGATTCGTTTCAAAATAAGAGGTTTCTACGGTTCCACCTCCTTCAACTATTTCCAACCGACGGTTGAATTCGTCCGAAACATCCATTTGATTTTTTCGTGCATAAATCTCTTTGAGTGCAATCAGCGTGTTTCGATCACTTGGATTGACGCGTTCTGCCTTTTGGAAATAGGGCAAAGCTTTGTCAAATATCTTATCCACTTCCAGTTTTTTGGCGTCGTATTTTTTCATACCTGCAGAGGTAAGGTCATCTGCCAAAAGCTGAAGTTCCTGGGTGCCCTGAGCGGCTTTGTTGTAGTACAAAGCTCCGATACTGTAAATAGCATCCACGTTATCCGGATTGATTTCGAGCGCTTTCTCGAAATATACCTTCGCACTGTCAAAGTACAGATTGGCCTGCGCCGTGTCCGAATCCATCATTTCCTGAAACAATCGGTCATAAACAGATCCGGTGGTAGTGTACAGCGATACATTATTCGGATCCTTGGTAATGGCTTCCTTGAGCTTGGATTCCAAAGAAGCAATTTCATTATTTTTCAACGCAGCATTGATCTCCGCATACAACAGGGTCAGATCATCGGGATATTTTGCTCTTCCCTCTGAAAGAATTGCAGAGGCCGCTTCGGGATCTTCCTGCGCCTTGATCTTGAACAATCCTTCATATAGACTGGGATCGTCATAATTGTTGGCTTTCAGTTGTTCATAATAAGGCTTTGCCAACTCGTATTGTTCAGCCAAAAGTGCTGCATATCCGGCCAGAAACAATTGATTGTTCATGGCTTCTTCGTCATTGAGCGGGCTATCATTACCATGCTCCTGGAGCAATTCGTGAATGTCCAGAACATTCCTGAAAATGTTGTACGCCCCCATAGGGTCGCCTGCCTGTAATACGGTAATTCCAGAATTACTCATAGATTGGATCAGGCCGGCCATTCCACTGAGAGCCTCATCTCTGTGTTTGTCTTTTTCAGACAGTTCATAACCTTTTTTAAACGCCATATAGGCTTTATTGGCTTCCTGAAGGTATTGAGGTTTGTAGTTCTCATCCATCAGACCGTTTTTATAATCCAATTCCAGATACGCTTTGAAGATTGAACCCATAGTGTTCCATACTTCAGGGTCTGATTTAAAATCTTCTGATTTAGAAACTGCCATGATCAAGTCCACGGCCTGATTAAGTTCATCAACTTTTGCATTATCCAGTTCGAAGGAGCTAAGATTTCTTTTTGCCTGTCTGAAGGCTTTCTTCGGGTTCAGGTCCTGAGCGTTCAAAGTAGCTGTTCCAAAAATGGCCAGGAATAGGATAACTATTAATTTTCTCATTGGTAAGTGCTGTTTACTGATTAATTTCATTCTATATGACTAATGTAATATAGCAATAATTATTTTATTCGTGTTAAGGTATTTTTACTCATATGTTAAAAATCATTCTTCTTCATCCATCGGGAGGGTTTCCTCGAAGTCATCTCCATTGGTACCCCCTTTGATCACGGTAATATCAGCGATAGCGTCCTGCTCGTTGAGGGAGATCAACCGGACACCCTGCGTCGCCCGGCCCATGACCCTGATCTTGGAGATGGCCATGCGAATAGTGAGTCCGGACCGATTGGTGATGACGAGGTGATCCTCATCCGTCACTGCTTTGATTCCGATGAGCTGTCCCGTTTTTTCATTGACGTTCATGGTCTTGACGCCCTTTCCACCACGGTTGGTCACCCGGTATTCTTCCAACAATGAACGTTTACCGTTGCCTTTCTCGGATACGACCAGAATAGTGGTATCCAGGTCACTTTCATCTACGCAGACCATTCCCACTACGCGATCTTCATCATCATCCAGTTTGATACCTTTCACTCCGGCAGCGGTACGCCCCATTGGCCGGACCTTTTTTTCATTGAACCGGATGGCCCGTCCATTCCGATTGGCCATGAGGACCTCATTGGTCCCATTGGTCAATTTGGCTTCGATCAACTGGTCGCCTTCATTGATTGTGATCGCCCTGATACCTGTCACTCTGGGACGAGCGTACGACTGCAGTGAGGTTTTCTTAATCATCCCCCGCTGTGTGCTGAATATGATGAAATTATTGGCCAGAAAATCCTCATCTGTCAGATCCTTGACAATAATGTAGGCTTTTACGCTATCATCTTTGGGGATCTGCAGTATGTTCTGAATAACCCGCCCGGAGGCATTGCGACTGGCTTCCGGAATTTCGAATACACGCAACCAAAAGCATTGTCCCTGTTCAGTAAACAGCAAAAGATAATTATGCGCATCGGCTACGAATACATGCTCCACAAAATCAGTCTCCCGGGTTCGGGAACCTTTGGAACCTTTACCTCCCCTACCCTGAACCTTATATTCATCGGATTTGGTGCGCTTAATATACCCCAGGTGGGAGATGGAAACGATCATTTCCTCATTGGGAATTAGATCTTCGATGCTGATCTCACCGTCAGCAAAACGTACTTCGGTCCGTCGGTCATCGCC
Source organism: uncultured Saprospiraceae bacterium (assembly GCA_965652315.1). Classification (GTDB taxonomy): domain Bacteria; phylum Bacteroidota; class Bacteroidia; order Chitinophagales; family Saprospiraceae; genus Membranihabitans. The sequence continues at coordinate 12,622 of CBFGVZ010000018.1, forward strand.
ATACTGTTCTTTGACCGCCTCCAGTTCTTTGATGACGATCTCTTTCTGAAGTTCTACGTTGGCTAGTATCTCCTTAAAATACGCGATGTTCTTCATCAACTCGTCGTATTCTGCCCGCAGTTTATCAATTTCAAGTCCGGTCAGCTTTTGCAAGCGCAGTTCCAGGATGGCTTTGGCCTGTACCTCTGAAAAAGAAAACCGTTCCATCAACCGATCCCGGGCTTCATCTACCGTGTCGGAGCCTCGAATGATCCGGATGACCTCATCAATGTTATCCACCGCCACGATCAGTCCTTCCACAATATGAGCACGTTCTTCCGCTTTCTTCAGATCAAATCGTGTCCGTCTGACGATAATCTCAATCCGGAATTTATTGAACTCCTCGATCAAGGCTTTAAGTGATAATGTTTGCGGTCGGCCATTTACAAGCGCCACATTGTTGACCCCATATGAGGTTTGCAACTGGCTATATTTGTACAGTTTGCTCAGGACGACCTGCGCCATCGCATCCCGTTTGACTTCAATTACTATGCGTATACCATCCCGGTCCGATTCATCACGTACCTCAGAAATCCCCGGCACTTTGTCATCTCGCTTGAGCTCACTGATTTTCACTACAAGCGCGCTCTTGCTGACCTGGTAAGGGATTTCGGATATGACTATGACCTCACGACCCCGATTATCCATGATGATTTCCGATTTGGCCCTAAGAACGACCCTGCCCCGACCCGTTTCAAAAGCCTCTTTGACACCTTCGACCCCGTAAATAATCCCGCCAGTAGGAAAATCGGGTGCCTTGATGTGTTCCATCAAGCCATCGATATCAATTTCCGGATTACGGATCGTGGCGATACAGCCGTCGATGACTTCCCTCATATTGTGTGGAAGCATATTAGTAGCCATGCCCACTGCTATTCCCGAGGCGCCGTTCACCAACAAATTCGGGAAAGCTGCCGGAAGGACAGTAGGCTCGGTAAGTGAATCATCAAAATTGAAGGTGAAATCAACCGTATCCTTTTTGATATCCCCCAGCATCTCGTCGGCCAGCCGGGCTAATCTGGCCTCCGTATATCGCATGGCCGCCGGCCGATCCCCGTCTATATGTCCAAAGTTACCCTGACCATCGACCAGGGGATAACGCAGGGACCATGCCTGAGCCATACGTACCATTGCCTCATATACCGAGGAATCTCCATGGGGGTGATATTTTCCCAAAACCTCCCCTACTACCCTTGCCGATTTACGGTGCGGTTTGTTATATGCAAGCCCCAAATCCTGCATCGCATAAAGTATCCTGCGATGAACGGGCTTGAAACCATCCCGGACATCAGGCAAGGCCCGGGAAACAATAACAGACATCGAATAATCGATGTAAGCCGACTTCATCTCATCCTCGATGTTAATCGGGATAATTGTTTGATCTGCCATCTATTTTCAATCTAAGATTTTTCTTAAGCGCTGCAAATGTATTAAAATTTTATAGAATTTAATAACCAATGTAAAACTGAATTATCCACATTTCATGTATTTTTGTCGCTGTGTCAAAAGGATATATGCCATATATGAACCACAACAATCCGGATAAGGTTACACCATACAGCGATCAAAGCTCGAGTAAAAAAGAGCAGGTGGCCCGAATGTTTGATAACATTGCAGGTGGTTATGATTTTCTAAACCGGTTTTTGTCCGGTAGATTCGACGTCAAATGGCGGAATAAGCTGACCGATCGGATCCTATCGCATGCACCATCTAAAGTACTGGATGTCGCCACTGGCACGGCAGATGTCGCCATCACCCTGGCCTCCAAAGATTCGGGTGTAAAGGTCTATGGAACTGATATTTCAAAAAAGATGCTGGAAATAGGCATTAAAAAAGTGGCCAGGGCGAACCTGACTGATCGGATCTACCTGTCATTGGATGATGCGGAGAATATGGATCAGTCGGATAACAGTTTTGACGTGGTTACAGCCTCATTTGGAGTGCGGAATTTCGAAAATCTGCAAAATGGTCTGGGAGAAATGCACCGGGTGACCCGGCCGGGCGGGCACATTTACGTTCTGGAATTCTCCAAACCGCGATTGTTCCCTTTCCGTCAGTTATACAATTTTTATTTCCGGAACATTCTACCGCTCATAGGTCGGATCCGATCAGGCGATCCCAGGGCATATCAATATCTGTACGATTCTGTACAAGCTTTCCCGGATGGTGAAAAGTTTCTGACAAATTTGCAAGAAGTTGGATTTACTGACGTTGATTGTACTGTACTTACTTTTGGTATATGTCAAATATATTCGGGAAAAAAATCATCATAGTCCTGTGCATGACCCTGATTGCAGCCCCATTAATCGCCCAATCCGGTGATGGATTGCATAATTACCGCAACAAGCAACACAAAAATTATTACTTCGGGATTTCATTTGGTCTGCACAAAAGTAATCTCAGACTCCTCCATAGTGAAGATTTTCAGGGGCAGCGAAATGTTTCCCTGATCGAGTCCTACTCTAGCCCCGGATATGATATCAAGGTCATTGGTAACCTCAAAATCGGCGATTACTGGGATTTTAGACTCCTGCCCGGTTTTTCATTTGGCCAGATGCAGATGATGTATCAACAACAGGCCGTGCCCGAGGAATCACCCATGAAACTCGATTATGTGTACGGTGAGCTCCCATTTCATGTTCGCTATAAATCTCATCCTTATAAGGACATGCGGGTTTATGTGTTCGGTGGCTTCAAATACGCGTTCGATATCTCGAGTAAGTCCCGCGCTATTAATGCCAATTTCAATGTTTCTGCCTCAGATTATTCTTTAGAAGGAGGGATCGGGATGCAGTTTTTCTTTCCTTATTTTATCCTCTCCCCCGAAATCAAGATTACGAGAGGCATATCCAATATCCTGATCAATAATGAGCAAAATTCTGATGCCGGCCTCTTGCAGAAAGCATTATCTCAAATGCTGACATTTTCTTTTCATTTCGAAGGGTAGAAGGTTGAGGCTGTAGGATTATAATTTGATCTTGTTCCGGATCCACTCCGAATATTGGTTCGACGATTGACTGGTTGCTGGGTGGTTTTACTCGGACAGGTCTATGTGTTTCAGCATATCTGGAAAAAATCGATTGAAATGAATGGTCAGTTCTGGTAAATGTCTTTCCAGTACTCCGATAGCCTGGTCGAACCCCGTTTCAAACCGAGCTCTGTGATTCAGATTGGCAAAAGCATTAGATTGTCCGTTGACCGTGGTGAATCGATACAGAAATCGTCCTTCAATCATTCTTCGAACCGTGTATTTTAACCTCTCGGGGACGCTGCTAAAATGATCCCGAATGACCTGATATTGTTCGGTCTCAAACGACTCAAATTCTTGACCTGTATACCGTTCCCAGGATTGGTAAAGTACGTAATCGTAATACATGTCCAGGGCGACTCCGGCATATTTCCTGAAATAGGGATTGAGGAGCCGCCTAGCCATTTGGTTTTCCGGATGTGCGTCTGTGAAGTTGTCTATACGGTGATGAAGAGATATTCCGGCTTTCAGTTCAATCGGCCATGATTTGATTTCAGCCGGAGACAACATATCTCTGAGGAAATTGCCCAAAACGGCTTTTGGTAAGTGCCGGGACAAAAAGAGATGACCAAGGTAATTCATGTATGATATTGATTTCACTTGTTCGCATCCGGTTTTCCAATTTGTACCGGTATCTCTAATGCGACATTGGAAATACAAAGATATAAATCTATCTTTGCCGCCGGAAAATTTCAAACGTCATATTATGGCTTTACAATGCGGTATCGTCGGCTTGCCCAATGTGGGTAAATCCACCCTCTTCAATGCACTTACAGCAGCAAAAGCACTTTCTGCTAATTATCCTTTTGCCACCAAAGATCCTAATGTGGGGATCATCACCGTACCTGACAAACGGCTGGACAAGTTGGAAGAATTGGTCCAACCGCAACGCGTGGTACCTACTACGGTTGAAATCGTGGATATCGCGGGGCTGATCAAAGGGGCCAGCCAGGGGGAGGGTCTGGGCAATCAGTTCCTGGCCAACATCCGGGAGGTCAATGCTATTCTCCATGTGGTTCGGTGTTTTGAGAATGACAATGTCATTCACGTTGACGGGAAAGTGGATCCGGTACGGGATAAAGAAATTATCGATACTGAATTGTTGTTGAAAGACATCGATACCGCGTCTAAAAGGGTTGAAAAACTCAAGAAAAATGCCAAATCCGGAGAAAAGGAAGCGATTCGCCAACTGGATTATGGCCAGTTTATCCTGGACCAATTGGAAGATGGGGTCCCTGCCCGAAAACTGGATCTCAACAAAGATCAACAGGACTTACTGGATGACATGATGTTGCTGACCGCCAAACCCGTTCTGTATGTCTGTAATGTGGATGAGAATTCGGTGGTCTCTGGAAATGAGCTGACTAGAAAATTCAGGGAAGCCGTTGAAGATGAAAAAGCAGGAATCATTTTAATTTCAGCGGAAATAGAATCCGAAATTATCCAACTGACAGATCCGGAGGAACGCATGTTGTTCCTCGACGAAATGGGGCTGGAGGAACCTGGTGTAAACCGGCTTATCCAGGCCAGTTACGAGCTTTTACGGTTAATCACATACTTTACGGCCGGGGTAAAAGAAGTCCGTGCCTGGACCATTCGGGAGGGCACCAAAGCACCCCAGGCTGCCGGAGTAATTCACACTGATTTTGAAACCGGTTTTATCCGGGCTGAGGTCATCGCCTACGATGATTTTGTTCGATATGGCTCTGAAGCAGCAGTAAAAGAAGCTGGCAAAATGGCAGTGGAAGGTAAAGAATATGTCGTCAATGACGGCGATGTGATGCATTTCCGGTTCAATGTATAAGTGCATGAGATGAGATGTGAAGTATATAGTTGGGTGGAAAGATTATGAGTTGGAAATCTATTCGGGGATGAGTTATTATCCATTTTCAGTAAGGATGGGTAGAAATCCGTATTCGATGCCGGGGAAAAGTATTTGGATGGCTGACGGGATTGGCGATGAAGGCTGCGAATATCTGGTGCGGAATTCCTTTACTTAATGAGAAAAACCATATATTTTCCAGTTGAAAAAAATATGATGCTTTTACAGTGGCACACGTACTAGCGGGCAGCTCATGCAATGAGATCCACCCCGGGCGCGGGACAGCTCAGCTGAAGGCAAGGTGATGATGGTTTTTTCGATAGCATCAGCATTTGTGGCACCGGCTTCCAGTTCTGCTATCAGCTCACGGGCTGGTCGGATCATATATCCTTCCGCCAAGAATACTTCATCCGTCAGTGGGTTCCGGTCATAGGCTATGGCTACACCAGGTTTGATAGCCAGAAGGTTACAGGCATCCGTCCATTGTTCTCTTTCCTGATATGGGCTTTTCCCCTTTCCGGCATGCAGAAATCTGGTGTCTGCGTTGATTTCATTGACCACGAATTCGCGAACAGAAGGATAATGTCGTTCCACCCCTCTCCGGTGATAGACGGTCACATAAGAACTCAATCCTTCGTATATCACGGGCTTGTAATTGACCAGTACACCGTGGTCCACCCAGGTCATCAAGGTGTCGAGATGCATAAAGGAGCGTTCCATGGGTATATTGATCTGGACCACGTAATCTACAACTCCTTTTTCAAACAGAGCATCCCGTAATATTTGCACTGAATAAGCATTGGTGCGTTCACTAACACCGATCAATACGTATTCGCGGTTGATCATCATAATATCTCCGCCCTCTATCGAAACACTCTCGCCCATTCTTGAGGGCGGAAAGAGGTTGACATCATTCAGGTCGATAATACGCGAGTCGTCCCGTATTTGCCGGAAATTTTCGTGATGGTGGAAAATAAAATTGGTGAGCATATTTTCCCGGTAACGGGCTTGCTTGGCGGCTTTAGTCAGAATGATGTGGTCTTTGATCACTGCTGCGATATCCCGGGTGAAAATAAAATTGGGGATGGGGTCCAGAATATAATAATCATCTGCTTTCAGATAGCCGGTCACCAGGGCTTGAACCAGATCATGGTTGTCCAGACCTTCCAGTACCTGTCCGATATGGTCAGGTAACTCTTCAAATCGGATAATATCCCGGATCAATTGACTCCGGGCTTCAGTATCAAATTCCAGGGTCTCGAATAATAGATTTTCTACCTCGATCACCTGTTCCTCCCCGATCAATAATTTGAGCAGCCGTGTGAATACCCGGTGCTCCTCTACGATGCCTTGAAAATCAACAATATCATCAAATAGCAGTTCATCAGATCGCCTGGGACTGACGCGTGCTATGCCGACATCGGGTTCGTGGACTAACACGGACTTTAGTGGTTGAATTTCAGAATTTATCCTTAGATTGTACATATTGACCTAAAAATAACAACATTCAAGAAAATGTTGTAATTAATTCTGTACAAATTGGTCAAATTTATTTTAGGAGGCAGAGAATTGGCTGTTGGCACATGCAGTACAACAACTTCATCGTACATCGTCAATCCTCAATCAAATCGTCAATTGTCAACCGAAATCGTCCATCGTAAATCGTAAATCGTAAATCAGTTCACTTTTACCACCGGGCTCCATTGATCCACTCCATTGATTTCAGGTACAAAATAAGACTGGATTTTGGTTCGGGGAGCTCGGAATTCACCGGTCCGGACCGTGCCCAACTGGTATTCGAGGATAAATTCTCCTTTTGGCAAATGGTCAATGAAAAATTGAGCAGTAGATGGATCAAATGTCTGATAGTACGAAAGGCCATGGCTCCACTGGAATCCACTGAGACTGATTCCCGGATCGACTCCCGGAATCAGGGGGTCCTGAATGTACACATAATCCAAATCCCGGTCGGTGCTGATCCTGAGCTGGACGGTAAGTGGTTCTCCGAGCTGGAGTACTCCCGGGGCAGGGGCTCCGGCGATGATTTTCTCAATTTTTAAAATGTCTCCACTCTGTGTCACATCATCCTCAGGTTGAACGATTCTGCTTGTCCCGATTCCCAGCCAGATTGGAGGACCATCCTTATATTCAATGCGAAAGTTTTCCAGTTCGTCCGCACCAATCGTGATGACATTCGCATCACCAATGCCGGACAGAATATTTTTCTGCCCCAAATGAGTGACTTCCACAGTACTCGTTGATGTCCAGTCTCCTGACATTTTCAGAAGGCTTAGCATCAGAGCAGTCACATTTGGGTTCTGATGCCAGTCATTGGTCATTTTGTTCACCAATACCCATTGGATGATGCCGTCATTAAGGCTTTTTTCTTCATGAAGTACCAACAGTTCCGTGATTTTAGCCAAAATCCCCAGATATCCGTTCTGCATGGTGTGGTGATTGTATTGCCAATATGTGCCCAGTTCGGTGTCGTGGATAGCGTTGTCCAGGAAGCCTGCCACAATCGTCCGACTTATATTTTGGTCGCCCAGATGAACGGCAGCGATGCCAATTTCAGCGCGCAGAAGATCCGATTGTTCCGCCCAATGGGTATACACTGAATCCTTCAATTCATCCCAATAAGTCAGGTATTCCCTGGATTGTTGATCTTTGGAAAATTCATAAGCCCTTTGGGTGAAGTACGGTATAAATCGTTGGTAATACACTGCGGAATCTTTGGATTGTGCTTTCATTTCCTTCCACAACCGGATAAATTCACCGTCGATGTATGTCCGTGCTTTTTGTTGCATTTCATCCGTAAACGATCCGGAGGAAATCCCAGCCCATTTCAATTTATTCCACTGGGCCAGAAACCGCACAGTAATGTAAAAACTGGAGGGACCATCTTTGATCCAGGGGAAACCTCCATCGGAATTCTGGCTTTGCGCCCATTTAGTCAGGTTAGTTTCTATCACCTGGTCCATATATGCCTCGTCAAAATACAGGCTTAACAGGGCCATTTGTTCTAGTCCGGAGTCGCTTTGTTGCACCCAGGGTGTGTTTTCCAGCGTAACATATTTCTGATCTTCCTGCCGGGCCAGCCTGCTTTCCAATTCGCCTTTCCGCTTCCATTCCTCGTAGATCAAATCAAAGCCCGGGATTTTATTTGTGATGTATTGGCCAAGCAAAGCCTGCACACCGTTTCGAAAAAACTGATCCGTAGTCACGGGATTGGAAATTTGGAGATAGGGAATTGACTTCAGTAATTCGGAGTGAATGTTCTGGACGATACGAATGGAGACCTGGCCGTTGTCACTGTTGTCGATCAGATTAGTAGCGTCCCTGCCAGCCCAGACATCGCCTTCTTTTAAGACATAAACAAGGCCATCATAAATCTCTTCCGTTGCAGGATATACCGGGAGGACTTCTTCGGTTGCATCAAGAATTCTACCTTTAGAATTTACAACTTTCGTAGTCAGGATCATCGGTCCTGTTTCATTGGGCAGGATACTTATGGATTGTTTAACCACCATTGATTTTCCTGGATGCAGATCAAATTTTACTTCTGAGCTGTCCGGTTCGTTCTTTTCCTTACCGAACAGAGGTCGCAATCCAAACAAAACCTGTCCCGAAATTCGCTTATCAGTATTATTGAATAGGGTAAATGCAAGATTCATCTGATCCCCCTGTCGCACCATTCCGGGTAGATAGCTTTCCAGAATGATATCCTGAGTGGTTTCGAAAACGTGGGATAAGATACCGGTTTGCAATTCGGAACTATGAGCAAAAACCAGTAATTTCCATCGTCCCGCCTTGTCGTTGGTGTGGAATGGGATGGTGAGGCTACCCGTCGAATCGGTCATTTCTTTACCGACGAACAAAACGGTTTCCGCAAAATCTTTGCGAACCGGAGCCGGTTTCTCTACCTCCAATCCAGATTCTTCTGCAGCTAATTCCGGAGCCGGTCTGGATTCTGCCATTTTATTGGATTGGGGTACAGCTGACATCATATCCATTGCCATCGTTGATCTCCTGGCATTCGGGTGATAGCCGTATCCAACCTGGAGTCGGGGAAGTACCGGTAAATAAAGTGGATCAATTTTCGGCATGTCCTGCCAATAATTATTTTGGGAATGGACCAGGTCACTAATCGTTCCATTGATACTCCGAACCTCCAATGGATTCGAGAAAGATCGGAAAAACGATTGTTCAGGTGTCCAGTCGTGCGGTATATAAGCATCCAAAGAGGCGTCATAGATCACCACTCCTAATTCTGATAAAACACCTCTGTTTTTATTATCTAAAACATTAATTGTCAGACTTGTATCGCTGTTTACCTGAAGTGAAGATATTGATTCCGGGCCTGTGATTTTCAGCATCTTGTCAGACCAGGGTACGTGGATGGATAATACGGTGGAGTAAAATCGATTGGCCAGCGAACCAAAAGCCTGAATATGGATTCCACCCCGGTCTTTTTCAGCCACTTTTATTTCCAATGATCGGGTTTTATTCAAGTCAAGTTTTTCGGTCGTACCATCCGGGTAGGCCACCAGAATCATTCCCCCTTTATTTTCTTTCGGCCGAAGAAATTGAACTTTCACCGTCTGGCCGGGCTCAGCGGTAGTTTGGTCTGCGTGGATGATTACCGCATCGTGAACAACAGTGGTTTGATCCCCAATGCCAAATGATTGAATCGCCAGGGTATCTCCTTCCGGCGCTGTGATGGCCAGCCGATAGTATCCCGGTTCTGAAATTATATCCTGGAGCTTCAAAGTATCCTGATCCGAGATATTGGTCGTCCAGGTCTTTACTATTTTTTCCGTCTCCCAATCGGTCATATCGGCTTTATGAGAGAAAGTCAGATGTTTAAAATTTTTATCAAATTCCCGCTCTGAAAGAAGGGGCAGATCAGGGATCTCCCAATAGCGGTTGACCTTATATTGCTCCGGTGCATCCAGTTGGCTGATTTGAATCTGTACCTCCATACTTTCGGGTTGGAACAAGGCATCGCGCACGGTGAACAGGACTGGATCCATTTTATCGTAGAGCTGAAATTCAGGTAGTTCAATGCTGATCCGTTTTTGTGCAGGGTCGAGTGGGAATTCTTTAGTAAATTCACGAATCTCGCCGGAAACAGATTGAACCGTACCGTGTACCGAATAATAGTAAAACGAACCATATGGACGATCGGTTCGGGGGGGATCCACTCCTTCAAACCGGATACTGAAATCACCGGCCTCATCGGTTTCAAATGTTCCGGTGAAAACCTCTTCTTTGGTTTCAGGCCCTGCCCTGAAAAACCAGTGTCGTTGTTGCAACTCTACCCGGATGGTTCCAGCACCACTCTGTATGGGAAATCCATGGTAGGTAGATGCACGACCGGATAATCGAATCCAATCATTTTCCCGGACTATAGTCGAATCTGGAATGGTGATTTCAAAATTTGGTCTTTGATACGCCTCGACCAGGATGGAGGCAAATCCAGACGGATCTGCGGTCAGAGACCAGCGGCCGTTGAGTCCTGACAACGGAACCGGGATGGACCCGGTGACGGTTCCCCATTCGTCAGTGGTTAATGTTTGGTGCCAGACTTCTTTACCATTGGCATTTCTCAGTGAAAGCTTGATATTCTGGTTTTTCACCATCTCTGATTCCAGTTTTGAGGACAATGTCGTCAATGCTTTGAAATGAATGGTTTGTCCGGGTTTGTATATTGCACGATCGGTCAGTAGCACGGTTCGTATCGATGGTTGGTAAGGATTGGGATGTGATTTATACAGGTAAGTCAATGGGGAAATGAAGGTGTCGTTCCCATGCACAATCCTATAATATAAATTGGCTTGTTTTTCGGGTGGCAGAAATGATCCGGGTTCAAATTCTGGCAACAATCTGATCTCTTTTTTTCGAAAGGTTCCTCCACGATGGTGCACAATCGCTTCCACCCGGCTGCCGGGAATCCGTTCACCGGTCAGACCATGGACCACCTGTAATACATTTTCTCCCCCGTCACTCCATCCGATCAAAGCCAGATCTGTTACCTGAAAAACGATCAGTCCGGATAATTCCAATTCGTTTACGTGATACCAGTAATGCAGAGCATATGCTCCTTTTGTCAGATTGCGGTCTATAATCACTTCTGTCTGATGACTCTTATAATCATCCACAGGTGGTAAGGTGATGGTTTGTTGCCAGATCGATTTCTTTTTGAGCGAGACTTCTTTCCCGCTTATGGTCTGGCCCGTCCTGTTGAACCGCCATTCGACCAGTTCTTTTTCTGAAATGGGAAAAACCTCCAGTCGGACCCTGCTGAGGTTGCGAAACTGGATACCAACCAGTGGATGTTGCTCTGGGGACCAGGTATCCTCGGTCTGTACGCTAAGTTCCGGGGCTTTGATGGTCAGGATCAATCGCTCAATGATATCGGTATTGTTTTTATAGGCCTGGGCGGGTGGTTGATCCAGGGCAGTTTGGAGGGTTTTCAATGCCGCAGCATAATGCCCCTGTTGGAATTGCAACTGAGCCTTTGCATGGTCTAGTATCAGGCGGTTGGGTGATTCATCGTATTTTTTGATTAGGTTGGTATAAAGTGTGATCAAGCCGGGCACATACTTTTCTCCGATTATCGTATGAGCGAATTGCAGACGCTGCAAGAGAACTTGAAGGTAAGCTTCTGTTTCATGAGCTGCTATAAGAGATTTTTCCCAATGGTCAAAGGCTGTGAAAAGGGCCTTATGTCTTGAATCAGAGGAATCAGACTTAAGATAGGCTGACAGATCTTGCTCAATCATGAGTTCTGCAGTCTCTCTATCGGGGTGTTCCAGGATGATGTCCCAGTGCAATCTTTTGTTGCGCAGGTAATCAACATATCGCTGCATAAGCATGTCGTACAGGCGAGGGCTCAGATTCCAGGCGATATCGGCTGCCTCCTGGTCCATCAGGGATGCTGCTTTGGAGGAAGGTATGAGTTTTAATTCATCAGGTTCAATGCTGTTCTTGTACAGGCTGTCGATGGTTTTTTCGATCTGCTGTGCTGACCATCGCCGGAACGTCGTCCAGGAAAGTTCATCTTCAGTAGTGAGCTGGGTAATCCGGTACCTGTTACGTTCGTAATATTCGGTTATCAATTCTGCCAGATAAGTATTCAAAACGGCGTTGATTACCGGGTGATCGGGCTGAAGTGCTCCGAGTTTTTCAATGATGTTTTCGTGCGCCTCGTCCTCTACCCGGTAAATGTTCCGGATCAATGGTGTGAGAGACGCAATGATACCGGGGATGTTTTGTCGGTCAAGGGCCCCATCCAATATTACTTCTGCTTTGAGATAAGCAGATCGATTCTGGCCTAATTTTTCAAGCTGTGTAATCTGCTCAATCTCATCTTGATATCTATTTGTCCAGTCCAAGGTGTTTGTATCAGGTTGTGCGACGGTTACGTAGGACCAATGTACACAAATAATCAGAATGGTAATATAGCGGATATGTATCATACATTTTATTTACCCTTAGGATGGATTTTACTATTCGAAAAGTCTAAATAAAGTCTGAATTAACAAAAAGTTAGTAGAATGAAAGCGGCTGCAGGCAGGTTGGACGGTTGGAAGAGTACCTGCCTCAATCATTTCTCGTTAACTGGAAAGCAGGAATTTTTGTGAAAATTGGTTCCCAATCGTCCATCGTAGTACCTCGTATTCGACAAGAAATTCAGCGATGTGAGTGCAACACCCCAATCGCCAATCATATCTTGTCCATCGTGTCTCGTCGCTCGTAAATTGGTGGGTACCAGAGGACCGCACCTCATTTCATCAACCCATCAACTATTCTTTTTTTACCAGTCTCACTTTAATATCCCCTTTCATATCCTCAAACGTCCAGGCTGGAATGCGCAATTCAATGCGTTTCAAACCCTCAATCCGACGATCGAGTTCCATCGGCGGAGGATCAAGTGATACCACTGAAACTTGCAACTCAGGATGGGATATTACATCGAGTCGAACTTCCTGTCCATCCTGTTTCAAAACTGCAGCACCCTTCATAGGGGTTACATCTGCCGTTGTGATCAATTGCCAGGTGACCATTTTGGTTCGGTCATTTGTGGTCAGTTGATCTTCGATGACCAGGGAACGCGGGCCATCTTTGGTAAATTTTCGGGACAAGTGATCCAGCGTCCCTTCGAAGGCTGGTGTAAGATCAAATGTGGCAGAAGGATTACTTCCTGACTGGAATTCCACCAGAGCAGCATAGCCGTCTACAATATGCAACTGGTCATTCACGGTGATGGTGCTGTGACCAAAATTATTCTTGGTGAGGAGGGTCCATCGTTCACATTCCTGACAACTCCCCCATAGATTGAAACCCGTTTTTTCGAGCGCGTGATAACTTTGGTTTCCAGGATCAATTACCCACCGAATGCCATCCAGTTCCCATACAAATGAACCGGCATCCATATTGCCATGATTGACCGTGCCGCGGCCTCCTTTTCCTCCGAAGAAATAACCTTCCTCATCGTTCCTGAAGAAAACCACCGGATTGTCTCCCCTACCGCTCCAGGCTTCCGGCAACTTGCTTTCTTTTTCAGCAGAATCAAATTGCGAAAGCCACACCAGTCCGGCTCCGGCCAGTCTGCTCAGGTTTCCCATTTCTTTCGGATCCATAAGAAATCGGTCCTTTTCAAAAAAGAGAGGTTCGTTATAGGTTTTGGCGAACCAGGCGAGGGTCATATCACCGCTGGGCCCTCGGGCATCACCACAATCCGCAAAATTGTAATACCTGCCGGAAGGGGCCTCACTGATTTTTCGAAACAATGCGCTTTCCCTAAAAGCTGGATACTCAGATATTCCAAAATCACGCCCAAAAGCACTTTCCAGTATGGAAGCCGTCAACACAGAAAATGAGGTCCCATAGCTCCAGTAAGTAGCGCCTTCCGGATATACCCCATCCGGACCGTAGGCAGCCAGGGCATGGGGCATGCCATCAAGAGACCGGTGGATGGTTTTTGCCGCCAGCTCCGGATCCTGATCAGCAATCATAATGGAAGCTGCGATCATTCCCCCGTTGCAGACCTGATTCCAATTGTTGTCACCATTAATCCACCAGCGGTTACCCTCATAAGAAGGATCGATTCCTTTGTGAATCAAAGCTGCTTTGGCGGTAGAAATTGTGCTTTTAGGCAGATTCCCCTCCGTCCAGTCCAATCCGATAGCTACAGCGAGTGCCATTTCCGCAACGTCCAGGTAATGTGATGGGTTCCAGTCTGTAAAATCACATACTGCCAGGATTTCTTCATTGATCCGGTCCAGTATTTTATCCTCCTTATCGATATGGTACACCATTCCCAGGATATTCATCCGGTAAAGCATTTCCCGGGAAACACTCAACAGTCGCCGGCCCGTCATAATTCGCTCAAGTAATGGACTGGACTGGATTTCCTCCGCCTTCAGTTTCAAAGCTGCGTATACATTGGATATCAGTGGATCGGATTTGATTTTTGCTTTGAGATTCCGGCTGATTTCCGGAGTAAGTACCAGTTTGGTGCTGGCCTGACTCAGATGGGATTTCAGGTAATCGGTATTGAACGGATTCTCCAGTCCCGTGGAATCCAAATCTTTGGGGAAGTCGGAGCGATAAGCCAAAAGATGTGGTGAAGTAACAATTGAGATAAACGTGGCCAATAGCCCGAGTACCAGGATACTGAGTGGACGGTAAAAATTTAAATCCATGAGTTCTATATTTTCTGAAATAAAAAAAATCCTGTTGCAACTGGGGTCACAACAGGATCAAGGTATACAATTATTTTGATGAAATAATAGTTTGCATGGGATTACCACCCTGGATTTTGCTTAATATTCGGATTTTGTGAAATTACACTCAGAGGAATGGGCCACAAATAGTGCTTATCTTCAAAAACCGGATTTTCATAATCCGTCCCTTTGTACACATCGACATAGGGCACACCATCTACCATTGAAGAAGCTACATTCGCCCCGGCGTACCGGGCCTGGGCGGCTGCATCATAACGCACACCCATGGAAGGAATCTCCAGTTTTTTCCCTTGCTTCCATCTACGCAGGTCATCGTATCGGAAGCCTTCCATGAACAATTCAATTCTTCTTTCCCGTCTTATTTCCACGATAAGTGGAGAGACTCCATCATTCACATATCTGGGATCCACCGGGATGTTTCCAAGGACCATATGAGGCATACCAACCCGGTCCCGCAATTTATTAATACTGATATCCAGATCTGACTGAGTAAGGGTTCCGAGTTCAGCCATAGCTTCTGCATAGTTTAACAGTACTTCACCATAGCGCAACGTGATAGCCGGGGTGCTGGACGTATTGTAGGTGGCATAAGCTGCGACAGGTTCAAAAACTTTGATGATATGATATCCGGTTTCGATGGTCTGACCGCCATCCATTCCTCTGAGCCGGGGGTATTGACGGGTATCATAGTTCCCGTATCCATATTTCAATACGTCATCCGGATGTAGGATCGTCTGTCGCAAACGGGGATCACGGTTTTCAAATAAATCTTCGAACACGGCATCCCCCTTGTACAATGGAGATAGGGTGATGGGCAGCCCGTCGGTACACAGATAATCCTCCACCAGGCTTTTCGTAGCGCCACCGTTATATCCCCTGTTGTAATTTTGAACGTGATTGGTGTAAATTCCCAGTTCGTACCGCCGCCAATACATCACTTCAGGAACTCCGGTCAGATCCGCTGTAATATGGTGAATGGCACCATAGTCATTCAGTGGGTCTCCTGTATTATATAACACATAAGGACCATTGTCAATAATTTCCTTTGCTGCGGCTGCGGCTTCCTGAAACCACATTTCTGCATTGGAGCCGCCATGATATTTTCGCCAGGTGCCTTCATAGAGGCAAACTCTGGATTTCACGAGAAGTGCTGCCCAGCGATTCATCCGCCCGGGAGCTGCACCATCTCCCCAATCGTCAGGGATGGCCTGGGTGGCAAAATTCAGATCTTCCAGTACATGAGTCATTACTTCATCGCGTGGTGTTCTGGAGGCATACAATTCTTCCGAATCCACGTTCAACTCGTGATCCACCCATGGGGCATCGCCGAATTTAAACACCTTTTCGGCATAAAACCAACCTCTGAACAACCGGGCTTCTCCGGCATATTTATCGATCACTTCCTGTGGAATCGATGCCCTGTTGTAATTGTCCAGACCTACATTAATGGCCCGGACAAAATTCCAGCCTTTGTATCCAAACCACTGGGTTCCTGAAGGTACATTGTGTTTTCCGGCCCGAACTTCCTGAAATCGGTTGTGCCGGTCATGACGCGGTGCGATGTTGTCAGAAAATTCATCCTGACACCAGATGCTGCCCCAATGGCTGTCAAATCCTTCAAAATGCCCCATCATGATGGGAACCTGATCGTCATTGCGTGCTATGTTGTACAGACTATTGTTGTAGACCATCAAATCATTTTCGGTATTCCAGAATGTTTCATTGCTGATTTCATCCAAAGGATACCTTTCCAGGAATTCATCGTTGCAACTTACCAGAATCGAAAGGGTCAGTATCCACAGGATATGATATATTTTAATGGATTTCATAATATTAAATTTTAGATTTAAAAGGTAACATTCGCACCCACTGAGAAAATTCGTTGCAATGGGTATTCCACCGCTCCGTTAAAATTCTGACCGGATAGGATATTGGTATGCAGATTTTCCGGATCGAGGGGTTTACGCATTTTGGTGACCTCGAAAAGGTTCATCCCGGCGACATAAAGCCGCATATTGGAAATTCCGATTCCCCGGAACCACTCAGGATTGAAATTGTAACTCAGCGTGAGGTTTTTGAGTCGCATATAACTGGCATTCTGAATGTATCTGGATTGTACCTGGATATTTTTCTTGGTGTTGGTGGAAATATGGGCAGCCGGGAAATAAGCGTCCCGGTTTTCAGGTGTCCAAGTATCAGTAATATAGTACCATTCCACATGGCCTGCATTGTACGGGAAAAACCAGGTCCAGTTGCCGTCCGACGGCCAGTAATCGCGTTTTCCGATTCCCTGGAAGAACGATGTCAGTGACCAGTTTTTATAGTGAAAGTCGAGATTTATTCCAAAACTATACCGTGGTGT
>CBFGVZ010000019.1:0-29163 GCA_965652315.1 uncultured Saprospiraceae bacterium
TATGCTTATCTGGATGGAAGCACTACCAACCGAAAGGCTGTTATCGATGAATTCAATACCGACGATCGGAAAAATATTTTCCTGCTGAGCCTGAAGGCGGGTAATGTAGGTCTGAATCTCACCAAAGCTGATTTTGTGTATCTGCTCGATCCCTGGTGGAATCCTGCAGTGGAATCCCAGGCTATCGACCGGACGCACCGCATTGGTCAGACGAAACCCGTCTTCGCTTACCGGTTGATCTGCAAAGATACCATCGAGGAAAAGATCATAAAATTACAATCCAAAAAGAACAAATTGGCCGAGGATCTGATACAGACCGACGAAAATGTCTTCAAATCCCTGGATCGGTCCGAATTGATCAGTTTGTTTGAATAGAAACCGATCTACCTGTATGAAGTGTAAATATACAAACCATTGAAATATTTCACTCGTCCAAGGGATCATAAGCCCTTGGACGAACTACATTTAAATGACAGGAAGATTGGTAAAGTACTAGCATCTGCAACTAAAACCTTCGGGGAAGGAAAAAACATCTATGAAAGCAATACGTAAAGCAGATTTCCCTCCTGCTAAGAAAGATGACTATAAGGGCCCCAATTGTTCACGGGATTGAGGTACACGCCCTCGGTATAAAACGGCTTTTTCGAGATATTTTGCGTGCCGTCAGGTAACCATACCCGTAGGACACAGCGGTCAGGCTGTGACCAGAAATTTCAACCAAGTATTTTTAGCATGCTCCCGATTATCATATGGTTATGAACGCGAATAAGGCAGTCTCTGTGTATAGTCATCAATGGACAAAAAAGGATTCCCGGAAGCAAAGATACCTTCGAAACAATCATGCTCTGCCAATGAATCAATAACACGCCACAATGTCTCGAGCAAATAGGAAAAAAGTCCTATATCCTTTTCGCCCTCGGCATCAGATCGGTTAATTCTCCGATGCGGACCGGACGACCGGATTCGATACTGTTCCGGGCGGCCACCCCTATCAGGATGGACATGGCGCCATCCCTTACACCCGCTGTATGTTTCAGCGGATCCGGGCTGTCAGGATTGACGAAGATCTTATCGTGCAATCTTTTGTCACCACCACCATGTCCTCCTCGTTCAAATTTGACCTGTTCGACGGTAAAGTCTTCAAAATTTTTATGCACAATCACCGGCGATTGATTCAGATCCGAATCTCCGCCCTGGTCCATTTCAGCCGCATGCAATTCGGCCTGACTCAGGGAATTGTTATCAAAATAGGGAATATCCTGCCAGGCTTCAATCCGGCCCTTACGTCCATTGAATGCAATTTTATACCCTTCATAAGGGGAATAGGTTGTCAAGGAATAATTGACTACTGCATTATTTGCGTATTTGATCTGGGCGGACATTTTATCGTAGATATTGATTTCCGGCCGGAACAGGCAATTGTCACGGATGTATCCATCGTATTGTTCGTTTTCCACGTACAGTTTCATATCCCGTTTACTGCGGGTAATATCATAGAAATATGCACAGTCATTTTTGTGTTCACAGGTCCGACAATTGTCTCCCCGATAGGGACCATTTATGCCATAGTGTTCCAGATCTCCATATGCAAAAACTTCTTCCGGGTCGGAATCCAGCCACCAGTTGAGCAAGTCAAAATGGTGCGTGGATTTATGAACCCACAGGGTACCGCCATACTCCCGCTGGCCGTGCCATCTTCTGAAGTAACTGGCGCCGTGGTAATTGTTGAGGTACCAGTGAAAATCCACTGAAGTGATTTCTCCTATTGCATTATTGTGAAGCAGCTCTTTTATTTTGGTCGCATAGGGGCTCCATCGGTAATTGAATCCAACAATCAGATTCTTACTGGATCTTCTTTCCGCATCCAGGATGGCCTGACATTTATCTTCATCCGTAGTCAAAGGCTTTTCGGTCAATACATCGCATCCATAATCCAGCCCCTTTATAATGAATTCATGATGGGTGGAATCCATAGTAGTGACAATGATCAAATCCGGATTCTGTTCCTTCACCATTTTATCAAAATCTGTATACACCGCACAGTTGACACCCATATACTCTTTCGCATATTCCAGCCGACCCGGATTGATATCGGCCAATCCTACAAATTCCAGGGTATCGGGATACTGGTCCACCAGACGTTTCCCCCAGAAGCTGGTTCCGCGGACACCAGCGCCTACCAATACCACCTTCAATTTCCGGTTGCGGAGTCCGAAAGCACCAGCCGGAACGGTAAACATGGTCCCCGCTGCCAGCATACTAACTGCTCCTAAAAATGATCTTCTGCTCAAATCCATTTTTTATTTTTTTTATTTCTCAAGTCCAAATTAAATAATGCGTCGTCAATATAAAAATTTTACCGATATATGCGGATGCTGCCCTGGTTTTATCCTTTTAATACCCTTCATTTTGCCAGAATCCCTGACCGGGTGAAGAACTGAAATTGGTCACAGCATCCATCTGTGCCTGGGGAATCGGCCGGAGTAAATGATGTTCCCTGACATTCGCTGCACCCTGAGCATTATAGGCCCGGACCCGATCGACCAGCGTGCGGGTTCTCTTCAAGTCAAACCAGCGCTGCTGCTCCCCACATAACTCGATGGCCCGTTCTTCCAGAATAGTTTCCAACGTAGCTTCTCCCTCCAGTTTATTCACCGTTCCTGCTTTGGCCCGGACTTGTCGCAATTCATTGAGTGTATTCATAGCAGCTGTACCGTTTTCTGTATATAACTGGGATTCTGCCTTGATGAGGTACATCTCAGCCAGGCGGATCACAATGGCATCGCGGGGGGAAATATCATGCGTGGGATAAGCCGGATCGTACACATTGTTCAGAAATTTTTTGATGCCCGGGAAAGAGCACCATCCCCCTATTTTGTAGGTATTGAAACGGTCATCGCCATACACATCCGAAACCGGCTTTGCGGCTTCACTGGGCAAGGCTTGTGAAAGATCGGTCGAAGTGTAAACAGGTATGTCACCGCCCGTCATAAACTGAATGCGGTACCGGTCCTTTGCCCATTCCTGCATAGCCTGACCTTCGGGAGAATCCCCATCAAGACCGCTGTAAAATATGGCTGTATCCCGGATTTTGGGATACAGGGTCGCACTGCCCTCCAGTCCGGGAGCGATGGTATAAGCGTCCAGCAGAGTAGCCTCTGTTCGCTGGTCTGTGGCCCGGTGTTCTTCCAGTAA
Organism: uncultured Saprospiraceae bacterium; assembly: GCA_965652315.1. Taxonomy (GTDB): domain Bacteria; phylum Bacteroidota; class Bacteroidia; order Chitinophagales; family Saprospiraceae; genus Membranihabitans. The sequence continues at coordinate 3,196 of CBFGVZ010000019.1, forward strand.
TTGCCACAGATACATAGAAGGCAGGTAGCGTGTAAATCCACGGCTGTAAGGTGAATATTTTTCCGCTACGTACACACTTTCTCCGGTTTTGGTATTGGTGATGTACTGCGTACTCTCTGAAGATAACGACCGGACGAATATTTCTTTTCCATTTCCACCGAGATCGGAAGCCCCGTTATTCCACAATCCCACGAACATCAATAGCATAGCACTGCCCCCACGACTGTAACCGGTTCGTGTAATCAACGAATTGTAATCGAGCTTTCTGCCTGATTTATCGGTTTTGTAGCGCCTGGGAATCACATTCGCGGTGGATGCAATATCCGACGAATAGGTAATTCCGAAAATAGCTTCCGCATTGTCCCCTATGTTTTCGTTGTTCATCGACCAGGTATCAGCGTAGTTGTCATAAAACGAAGCCACACCGCTTTCTATCACGGCCTGTGATTCAGCCTGTGCCAGTGCATAGAGATTTTTTCCCGAATATGCGGAATTGGTGGAAATGCTGGTTTCACCTAGCCAGGAGGCAGCATACAGCAAAACCCGAGCCTTCAGTGCCCGGGCCGCCCACAAATTCGCACGACCCTCTTCTTTGGTTGTGTATCCTACCTCCTGAAAACCCTGGATCGCCAAATCCAGATCGGACAACACATTGCTGTAAATTTCCTCTTCCGGCACACGCACCGGATCGGTCACTACTTTAGAAACCGGCTCACTATTGTATGGAATCGGTCCCCAGATATTCACCATGTGGAAGTAATAGAAAGCCCGCATGAAATGAGCCTCTGCGGTATATTGCTTTTTAGCCGCTTCTGTGATCGCATCGTTGTCCTGCAGGTAGAACAGGGCATTGTTACAAACATCGGTGGCAGCGTAGAACATATCCCAGTAATGGTCCAGGCTGGCATTGTCGCTGGAATTTCCATCGAGGCTGACCGGCGTCAGATTGTAGGAAGTGAGTGACTTCTGCTTGTTATCATATCCATAATAAAACAGATCCGTTCCCATTTCGGATAAGCCCAGTCCAGCCTCCTTGCCGTACCATCCGCGCGCAAAAGAATAACAAGTAGCGACCAGTCCTTCGATGCCGGTTTTGGTGGAATAGGTCAGGTCTGCGGTCTCCCCGGTTTTGTTAACTTCTTCCAGAAATTCTTCCTGACAGGAGATGAGACAGGCTGAAAATGCGATGCCGGCTAATAGATACAAGTATTTTATATTTTTCATTATTATTTGCTTAAAAGATTTAGAATTCAAGGTTTACACCAAATACCAGTTGCTTTGCGAGTGGAAAGCTGATGGAGCCTCCGCGCTCCGGATCGTAATTGTCAATATTACTGAACGTCAGATAGTTTTTCAGTGATCCATATACCTTGAAAGATCCCAGTCCGACCTGACCGATCAGGGACTTAGGCAGTTGGTAACCTAGCGTGATATCCTTGATTTTCAGGAAATTCGACTGTTCATACCGCAGGGCACTCCCATAGTTGGTATGGGGGGCGCTTACCGAACCGGGATTCGGAAAACGTCCATCGGGATTGTCTACGGTCCAGTAATCGAGGTCCGCCCAGTTCGCTGATTCAAAATTCAATTGGGTGTTCAGATCGTATGATATATATCCACCCGTGCGTGCAAATACCAGTACAGATAAGGAGAAATCCTTGTATCCTATGGTATTGCTCATTCCAATGATATGCCTTGGGCTCCTGTTGTAAATGATTTTATCATCGTCATCCAGCACGCCATCCCTGTTCTGATCGGCTACCCTGATAGTTCCAGGGTTTCCGTAACTTGAAATATATGCAGGCTCCGAACCCAGGCCAGCAATGTACTTTTCAAATTCTCCAACCCCCCAGTTTCCTTCTGCCTTGTAATCATAAAATGCACTGACAGGCTGACCGACGATATAGGCAATATTGCCATTGATATCCCGGTCAACGCCTTCATACAATTTGTAAACTTCATCCTGAAAAGTGGAATAACTCCAGTTGATATCCCAATTCAATTCCTGCGAACGGATAACCGAAGTTCCCAGGGCTATTTCCAGACCACGTCCTTTGGTTTCACCGATATTGGAGATTACAGTGGGAAAGACGGCAGACCCGGGAACGGATCGGTACAGTAGGAGGTCCGACGTATGGCTGATATAATAATCCAGGTTACCATATACCCGATTGTTCCATACCCCAAAATCGACTCCAAAATTGGTAGAACTAGTCGTTTCCCATTTCAGGTCTTTGTTACCCAGTTGATCCGGGATTTTTCCCGATACATCTTTTCCACCAAAATTATAATAAACCGGATAGGAGCTCAATGCCTGCAAGGTCTGATAAGGCCCGATCGCTGCATTACCGGAAATACCCCAGCTTGCCCTGAACTTCATATTGTCTAGCCAGGAGGTGTTTTTCAGGAAAGATTCTTCGCTGATTCTCCAGGCCACCGCAGCCGAAGGAAAATACCCCCACTTATTGCCCGGTGCCAGGGTCGACGAACCATCCGCCCTTAGGGAAGCCGTAAGCAGATATTTGTCCCGGAAAATGTAGTTCACACGGGTGAAATAAGACATAATACTCTGCTGTATGTAGTTGGTTCTAGTCGTAGGCGTGTTGATTTTTGATAAATCATAAAAAGAGCTCTGGTAAAAATGCTCTGCGCCTGCATCTCCGTACGTTGAAGTGTTTTCACGGACACTCTGGTTCATACTATGGCCCAGCAATAGTGTCAAATCGTGATCTGAATTGTCAAATCGGGTCCCATAGGTGAGTGTATTCTCCCAGGTGTACCGGGTGAATTCATTCCAGGTCGATGAGATATAAGAAGTTCCCGGTGATTGGTGACGACCTACGCTTTTGAAATCCTGATACAGTCCGTCGCGGGAATTAGACCGGTCAATGGCAAATGTAGATTTGAAAACTACATCTGTGATCGGTTTGATTTCCAGATAACCATTGGAGAAAACGCGGGTACTTTCGATGTTTCGCTGATAATTACCGGGGATCTCATCCATCAAAGGGTTCACATGAGCGGCATAACGGGGATTGGGATTCTCATTAATTTCCCCATCCGTCAGATAGGGATGAGTAATGGTAGTCATTTTCAGTGATTGTCCAAAAACACTGGAACTTCTGGAATCATGGCTTTTATACGTCAAAAGCGCATTGAGTCCGATTTTGAAATAGTCATTTATTTTGTGATCGACAACCGTCTTAAGATTATACCGATCCAGGGCATCATTTTTCATGAGCCCTTCCTCATACATAGCCCCCAGAGAGAGATTGAAATTGGTTTTATCATTCCCTCCTGAGGCAGACAATTCATAGTTTTGGGTCAGACCGTTTTGTAAGATAATGTCCAGCCAGTCCGTATAGGACCCGTCGTTGTAGATTTGTCTTTCTGTCGTCCCGTCATCCAGGCTTTCGGTGAGGATGTCATCGATGGTCAGATTGCTGCCACCCCAGTTTCCCGAGGCCGCATCTGCCTGGTAGTTGGATTTGTCGATCAGCCGTTGGATTTCACGCTCACCATACATGACGGCGGGGATGTGGGTGGGTGAATTGGATGAAACGAAAGCATTCAGATTGATTTTAGTTTTTCCGGGCTGACCACGTTTGGTCGTGATAATAATCACCCCGTTCGCTCCTTTGGTACCATAAATAGCCGTGGAGGAAGCATCCTTCAGGATATCCATGGATTCGATATCGGAGGGATTGATGTCCAGCGTGGAGCCATACTCAATTCCGTCTACCAGAATCAATGGGCTGTTGGAAGCTGAAATAGAACGATTTCCCCTCAGATTGAGTCTGACACCTGCTCCAGCCTGACCATCCGATTGCTGGATATCGAGGCCGGGTACCAGTGCCTGCATCGCCTGCATGGCGTTGCTGGAGGAGGTCCGGGCGATATCATCCGCATTGATCGAGGAGACAGAACCGGTCAGGTCCCTGCGTCGCTGGGTGCCATACCCGATCACAACTACTTCATCCAGTAACTGTGAATCAGACGACAGGGTAATATTGAGATTTGCTCTTCCACTTACCGGAACCTCCTGCGTCTGATAACCTATGTATGAAATGACCAATATGGCATTTTCATCTATATTTTCGAGCGTAAAACGACCTTCGAAATCAGTTGCAGTACCGTTAGTCGTGCCTTGAACCAACACATTTACCCCGATAAGTGGTTCGCCCGCCTGATCCCGGATCGTACCTGAAATGCTAAACTGAAATGGCTTTATGGTAATTGGCTGACGTTTTAAAGGAGTTACAATCCGGTCCGACGTCATTCTTTTTTCAGGCTGGACGTCTTCATCCATTATCGTTTCAAGCCATTTTTCTGCATCCGGATCACCTCTTTTGAAGAGCACTATCAGGTTTTTGATGAGCAGGTAATCAATTTCACGGTCTGAAAACAACAGATCAAGTGCCTCTTCCAGGGAAGCATTTCGGATCCGGATGGTAATCTTCTGGGAAAGATCTACGAGTTTGGAATTGTAGAAGACGTGGTAATCCGTCATTTGCTCTATATCTGAAATGGCTTTGGACAAAGGTTTGTCCTTGATATCCAGTGTAATGTTCTGTGACATTGCATTGGATGCCACCAGCTCTCCCAGCGCCATAAATGAGATAATTACGAACAATTTCATGATCCGGATCGTCCTTTTCGTGAAAAAATCACGCCACATCACTTCCCAATGGTAGCTTTTTTTCATATTTTTCGTTTTTAAATGGTTTACAATCGACTGCTCACGAGCTCACTTCCAATGATTGATCGGGGCAGTCGTTTTTTATTTAAATTCCTCTGGAATGCAAGTGGCATCCCATCGGTTAGGGTCAATAGAACTCTATAGTGTCACCATTTTTCCGGTGATCGATGTCCGAGGAGATTTTCAATACCCGTAGTACTTCCTCGATCGTCAGATTATTGAAGGTTCCGGTGAACAAAAAATCCTTCATATCCAGCGAAACCACCTTACATTTTACATCGTATTTCCGCTCGATATCCCGGATCACGGTCTCCAGGGGTGTATCTTTGAACATTAATTTTCCTTCCCTCCAGGGGGCAGCCTCGTTTTCTGTAATATCAAATATTTCAAACCGGTCCGTATTCCGGTCCAATACCGCGGTCTGCATGGGTCGAAGCGTCACAGTGCTCTGATCGTCTCCCGACACTTCCACTGCGCCGCTGATCAGGGTAGTAACGGGTTCTTTGTCATCCGGATAGGCCCGAACATTGAAAGTAGTACCGAGTACTTTCACGTCCATATTACCGGTATGCACTATAAATGGTCTGAGCGTGTCCCGTACCACATCAAAAAAAGCTTCTCCCGTGAGGTGAATTTCTCGTTCCCCGGCATCGAAATCAGAATTCCAGGTTATGCGGCTGTCCGAATTGAGCAGTACTGTACTACCGTCGGGCAAGGTAACTTCATGATTTTCGCCTCTTTCCGCCACCATCACTTGCTCAGCTGTCACAGGGACAGAATCCTGCTGTGGTATCGATTCCTCGGGTGCCGGATTCCATACGATCCATGCAGTAACGATCAGGAGAACAGACGCTGCGATGCGAATGATCAATGGTAGCATTTTCTTTTTCTGCAAGGTCCTCCCCTGAAGGTCTCTGTAACCTTTCTCCACATCAAACACAGGTGTGTTGAATGCTGCTGCGGTCTGACGGGCCTTAATGAGATGATACCGTTTCCGATTTTCTTCGGATGCTTCGATCCACTTAATAATCCTGCGTTTTTCCGACGGGGAGAGTTTATCGTTTATAAATTCAATAAGAGTTTGGTCTGTCATATGTCTGTTATTGAAAAACATTCCACTACCGCTGCAAAGCTTAAGCGGATACTTGAATGTCTGTAATGATAAAGACGATGAAAATGGCATTTACCCTGAGTGGAATTCAAAGATTTTTTGAAAAAGATGTTTAGGTCTCTCTCAAAATGAGCGCAAAGGAGATTCGAAGAAACTAGAAAGTTTTATTAGCTTTATGTAAATTTATGCGTAAAAGGGAATTTCTAAACAATTTATTCCGAGTGTGAAAGATTTAAAGCCATCCGATATTGTGCCACTGCTTCAGTCCGGAGATGCAACGGCATTCGAAACAATTTACCGGCTTTATGCCAACAATCTTTACATTTTCGCTTGCTCTTATATTTCGGATAAAATTACCGCAGAAGATATTGTACAGGAGGTGTTCGTGACCTTGTGGGATCACCGAAAAACAATCCAGATCAAGTCCAATGTCCATGGATACCTGTTCCGTATGGTCAAAAACAGATGTCTGGACTACCTCCGGAAACCCCAAAAAACCATATCAATTGAAGGAGAAGAAGTGGACGAACGGCGTATCAATTATCAAGCATTACAGGACGAAGGGGCCTCGCTACTGATCGAATCAGAACTTGAAAAAAGCATTCACGATGCAATTGAATTACTCCCCGATTCGTGCAGGGCTGTATTCCTCAAAATCCGGATTGACGGGATGAAATACCGGGAAGCAGCAAACGAACTGAATATATCTGTCAAGACGGTAGAAAGCCATATGACCAAAGCATTGAAACATTTACGGGTGCATTTAAAGGAATTTTTGTCGGTGCTCCTGTAAGAAATATTTTACAGTATCTACCCCTGGGTCTATTCCAGAAAGTCTGATTTAGTAAAGATCTGCATATCCCTTGTTCGAAGTTTATACATCTTTTGAGATTGTATATACTTCCGGTTCATACTTCGAACTGGAATGGTATCTGATAGCATTTTCCGGGAAGGGTATAAATGTCACTTTACGGTTACCATCTCCCGCTGTACTGGAGTATACTTTGTTTCAACCGCTTCCATTCCGTGAAATTTCGAAAATCCTGGAAACCCACCACGTGGGGTATCCTTCCATCCTAGGGATGGGGCAGTATGAATGTAATTCGTTCATTTCCTGGATTTCAGAAACATCTGATCTCAATTCACATTTTGTACTGATTCAAAACTCCCCCATATCCGCCACCGTGGCTTTCATGAGAAAAACATTGTAGGGCAACCACATGGACATGGTAAAATACAGGTCATCCCCTTCCACTGATAAGGGGTGAAAGTATGATCCGTACAACTGGGCGTACTCACTTCCCGCAGCCAATTCATAGGGCCTGCTCCAGGGACCAGTAATATTTTCAGCAGTCCGAAAAGTAATATTGTAACGATCCGCATTAAAATAGGCTATAAACCATTTTTCATGCTTCGTATTGTAAATGAACGAAAGTTCACCTACCTTGTCGTCGATAATTACAGTTGCCTGATCTTCCTCGCCTGGAATCCATTCACCACGTTCCCCGTTCCAGAATTCATATCGATCTTTGTACTCCATATCCACTTCCTGGAAACGGGCTACATGCGCGGGAGAATCCCGCCCGGTCCGGGTACCGATCATATACACATACCCATCCTTTTTGAAATACCCGGCCTGGCCGAAATTGCTGTTGGACCCAAATTCAATATTTTCACACCTGGACCAGGTAGCTCCGTTATCCATCGATTTGTATAATCCGGAGTAATTTGTGATCCAGCCGTCCCAGTTTTTCATATTGAAATAATGTACATAATCGATGCCATTGGCCCTGATCGCGGCCGTAGGGATCGAGGTCCAGTCTCCGTGGCCGGAATTGTCCTTGGCACTGTAGATGATTTCACGAGCATTGCCACCGTCATCTACGGCCATATCCGAAAGGACAATGCCCTCGTCCAGATTTTCATTTTCACTGAATGCCAGCACATTGGAACGCCAGCTACTGCCATTGGGTCCTGGTGCGGATGGACGGGGCATAAAATCATGCCCGAAAGTGTCTCCAAAGAATATCCCATACCGTCCTTTCTGCATTTCCCAGATGATGCCCAGATCCGTACCGCCCACGTTCCAATCCTGTGCGGTGTGATTTGGATTGGCCAGGGTTTCTCCGGACATGGGCCGACCTGTGACCCGGGCAATTCGTTCGACTTTTCGCAGAAAAAACCCCCAGCGATTGTCGATATCCAGTTTGACACTGTTCGATTCATTTCCATCTTCGTACTCAGCCGACAGAACCAACTGAAAACGTTCCGGATCGGAAGATTTGATTTCATATCGCAATGTATAAGGGGAACTGAGTTGGCTTCGATCGATTTTCTCCCTATAAACTGCCCCTCCGCTTTTGACTACGTTCAAGTAAGCTACGTTGTCCAGGTTTTTGAAGGTCACTTCCACGGTGACCATACGGGTTTTCTTATCGGGAATCAGCTCAGTGGCCGATACCGTGATTTCGTCTCTGGGAATGATTGTCTTTTCATAATCGTCCTTCGTACAACTCCACATTAAAAAACCAGGGAACAGGATATATAAAACAATACGTACACCATAAAAAAATCGCATTCCGTTATTTTGATCAGTCCCTATCACATTCCAATATTTTACCATTATAACGTTGTTCTACAGATGTCCGATCATCTCTTTATTTGATCAACAAATTCTTCCGGCGATACGGGATCCACGCCAAATACAAAGGTCATTCCCTGTTCGAAAGGCGCTTTCAGTTCAAAGTTTTCAAATGAAATCCCCCCGGGAATTGGTGATTGACTCGCCCAATAGGTGTATCGCCCATTGACCAGGCATTCCAGGCCAACGATCGATTCTGAAGCCCACCAGTACTGTGTAGCTTTCTCTCCATAATATTTCCAATGATCCCTGGTGTCCTCCGCATAGCTCGCATCCTGTGGATGTTCCTCATCGGTCGCCGCCACCACATAAGCTTTCCCGGCCCCGTCTTTGATGAATTCATCCACCGGAAAATGACGGTGGTCTGTAAACGCATCACCCTGATAATCGGGCCAGAGTTCCGTTGAGACAACTTTCCCGGAATCAAGGTACAATGTCCTAAGCCGGGCAAAATTGCCCATGGTCGCCGTGACTATAAAATGAGACAGCCCGGCAGATTCCACCGTCCGGTACGTGGACACCTCCACCTCATAAGGTTTATCCGAATAAAATTTCAACCGCACGTACACCTTCGCGCCGCTATCAAACGGCTCCGAAAACACATACACGGTCAAAGTTTCCCGCCCGTCTTCCCGGGCGATTTTGCCCTGGACCGGTTGGGTAGGTGGTTGGGGCACTTCCGATAGAGAATCTTCCGCACTCCAGAACCGTTTACCCCTTACGTCATCCAGTGTGCTCATTTCAAGCTCCGAAAAACTCCGGCTTCCGCTGCCATTTACAATAGGTTCGAGCGCCAAAAAATTGATCATTTTCCCCTTTTTGTGCCCCAAATACGGGGCATATATTCTAATCAATCCACGGGGACCCGGCATGGGTGCTAATCCGACACGGATGCCGTCTGCATGACCCCAAACCGGCTGTGCGGGAAATTCCACGGATGGCTGGATCCAGATCCCATTCTCAACAGGCTTGGACATATCTTCCCAATCCGAATGATCGACACCTTGGCAAGACAGAATAAACAAAACCAGGATTAGCATCCCCATAAGTTTATTTTAGTTGGTGGGTAAAAAACGAATCGATCACATGGGTAAGGTCAATTCTTCCCGAATCTTTTGATTTATTTCCGCTGTGAATTTATCTTCCAGTCGCTCCTCAAGCCCCTGTAGGGCGGTCTCTGCCTCCACACTTTCAAGTGATCGCAATTTTCGGATCGTAAACTGTAGAATCAACGGTTGTTCAGCTGCTAAGGCCATATTTACAGCACGTTCAACATCCACATCGATCAGCGGCTCAAAAGCAAACCAGTTCATCAGGGGCAGGTTGAGATCGTTAATATCTCCGAAGTGGCTGATTAAACCCCCGGTGATCTCCCACCGATCCGCAGGATTCAAACGCTGAATGGCAGAACTGATATACAACCTCACCAATTGCGAAGGATCTTCCGCCGCCATGGTTTTTAATTTTTCCAGGGCATCGTCGGAAAGTGTTCCTGCTTCTGTGGCCAGTTGTATCGCCCAGCTTCGGATGTATTCATCCTCGTGATCCCACAACTGAACCAATTCATCATCGGTCAGACCATCCGTCACATGCAACGCCCACATTGCCCGCAATTTGCGGGTCACATCCGGATTCTCATCCAGTATTTCCTGCAGTGCGGCATGTACTTCGGGGCTACCTCCACGTTCCTGTAGCAGTACCCGGGATTGCCGTACATACCACTCATTGGGATGAAGTTGATATTCTACCAGCTCCAGGTCGGTCTTTTGGGACAGGTCGATTTGGATAAACTCATCGTCCTTATGACTGATCTTAAAAATCCGCCCCAGAGTTTTATCATGCACATCGGGGTTGGGGCTGTGGCACTGATTTTTATCGTACCAGTCGATGGCGTACATTGACCCGCCGGGACCGTATTGAAAGTCCAGCCATTGGGACCAGGAATCGTTGGTCACTACAAAATCCTTCCCATGCATCGCCGTGTATCCGGACCCATCCCTCACCAGAACATCGACGTTGGTTTTGGCTCCGTGGATGTTGTTCATCAGGATGGAACTGCGCATTTCTGCAGGCCAGTGCTCTGCTCCCTGATAGATTGTTCCACCAGCATGTGCATGTCCTCCGCCCACGGCTGCTGAACGAGAATTTCCCGCATGAGGACCGGCATCTCCTACCCAATGCACGTGGTCTGCAATGGTTTTGATATCGTCATATATATATGGATTGAAATGATCGCCGTACTGACGGATATACCGCCCGCCCTGTATCACATGGTATAGATGAGGGATGACACAGGCGGCGATGAAAGCATGCCCGTATTCGTTAAAATCCAGCCCCCACGGATTGCTGGTTCCCCAGGCAAAAACTTCAAAGTCGTGGGTCTTCGGATGTACCCGCCAAACCCCTGCATTGATCGGAACCCGCTCTGAATCAGCCGTTCCAGGCTTGCCGACAAGAGAGTGTGTGAACACCCCCTGAACCCCATACAACCAGCCGTCTGGTCCCCAGACAAAGCTGTTCAATGTTTCGTGCGTATCCTGATGCCCCCAGCCATCCAGTATGACTTCCGGTTCGCCTGCTGGTGCTGATCCACTCCCATCGATCGGAATAAACAATAGCTCAGGTGCCGCTCCGACCCATACACCGCCGTTTCCCACCTCAATTCCACTCACCAGATTTAATCCCTCATAAAAAATGATCCGGTTGTCGAGCGTACCATCTCCGTTGGTATCTTCAAAAATCAGAATCCGATCTTTTCCCTGTCCTTCCGGTGCTTTCTTGGGGTAAGTATGTGCTTCGACTACCCACAACCGACCTCTGTAATCCATCGTAAAGGCGATAGGACGGACAACATCAGGTTCGGAAGCGGCCAGTTGAATCGTAAAATCTTCGGGCACTTCCATGGCTGTTACTGCTTCTGCCCCAGACAAGCCGGCATGCGCAAGCACATCCAGTGGAGGTAGCACGATGATATCATCCGGATGCAGTTCGTCGATGAAAAACGGCCGGGATTCATAGAATCGGAAATCATCAAAACTAATATGCGCCCAGATATTATCCGGTATATAGGGTAATCCGCTATCACCATTCTCCTTATCGATCAGCCTGATCCGAATATCCTTGCCCAAATAATCGCTCAAATCCACCACTACGGGCCGCAATCGGGCACTATTATTGCCCGAAATTTCAAAAAACACTTCCCCGGATTCGGCATCAACCAATTCGACCCTGGTCTCTTTCAACGCCCCCCCAGCAACTTTAAAAGCTGCATACGGTTGGGTGATTTCAAACGGATCTGATAGGATCGTACCCGTATCACCAAAGTTCTTCGTTCCGCCACTCGTGATAAAATATTGCCCGGTTATCCCCAGTTCAGAAAGCATCTCCGGCTCAAACACATCAGTGTCGATGTCGGAACTGGGCTGATCTTTAAAAGCTTCTCCCGTAGCATTCCAATTGGTTAACGTATTGTATTCAAAGTCAAAATTCAACCGGATGCTGTCCTTCACAGGAACCAACCCTTCCTGCCGATTGGTAGCCAGCATGGGGTCCACCACCGTGATACTGCCTTCCATGGTAGCCCGATGCCCAGGCACACTGCAATAATACACATCGTTGCCAGCCACTTCAAAAACCACCCTGGCCGAATCCCCTTTCTCGATGATCGTAGGACTTTGATCCCCAGTACCTTCAATGAATACATCGTGGGTCATATTCTCCCCATTTATCATGGTAATCTGCACATTTTCACCATCGAGAACGCGCAAAACCGGGTTGCGAATTCCATCGATCTCCCCACCGATCCCTACATAACCAGTCATATAGGCCATCAAACGGAATTCCCGATCAATATCCACCCGGGACTCCTCCGATGAATTGCAGCCAGTCAACACAAAAACGACAGAAATCGCTATCCCTATAAATAATTTCCTCATTCTTTACAGTTTATCACACGCTCACAACGCACAGACGTTGCGAATTTATCAGAATCGCATCAATATGGATCAATATCCGGGATTTTGGGTATAATTCCCTTTTGCCCAGTTGATTTGTGGCTGTGGTATAGGGAAAAATTCATCCCGTCCTGCCGTAAAATGGGCCGGATCCATCCAGGAAAATCTGGTTCGTTCCACTTCAAAATAGGCATTCATGGTTTCCTCCAGGGTTCCCCATCTTTGAAGATCAAAAAATCGGCGTCCTTCGCCAGCCATTTCCAGGCGGTTCTCCCATACCATGGCTTTCCACGCAAAATCCCGGTCCCACGTACAATTTTCTCCGGGTTTGTAGATATCAACATAATAATCCAGGGTAGGATTGCCATCGGTGTCCACCAATCTGTCCGTGCTATTGGCAGCCCGTTCGCGGACTTTATTGATGGGCTCCAGCGCTTCTTCCCAGCGATCCAGCTGAATAAGTACTTCCGCTTTCCAAAGCAATACTTCATCGTACCGGATCATGCGCTTGTTCATGGAATTGAATTGCCACCCGTCGTACAACAGGCAATCACAATCGGGGTGCACAAGTTCCTTAACCGATTTGAAAAATCCATATTCACCGCTGTTACGCACTCCGGCTTCTTCGAAAATGAGATTGGGATCATACTTCCAGGGAAGCCCTGGTGCGGCAATCGTATGACTAAAACGCGGATCAAACTGGTTGTTCTCCAGATAATTTTCATCGTCCTGATAACTGACTTCATTGTACGTTTCAAACAATGGTAATCCGTCTTCACCGGTTTTGAAGGCATTGCCCATCGTATAGCTGATATGGTGGAATCCACAGCATATAAAACCGCCCCAGTTAAAAGGGTGATTGAGGCCTTCACTCCGGTTGATCTTACCTCCTGTAGAGCTATCATCATCGATAGAATATTGGATCTCCCAGATGGATTCCTTTGTGTTGTTGTCAAAGTCGCGGATAAAATTTTCAGCGAAATCCGGCTGTAAACCGACTTTGCCGCCTTCCTGACTGGTCAGTTTATTCAAATACTCCAACGCCTCTTCCAATCGACTTCTGTTGATATTGACCACGGCGTGAGCATCATCCTGCTCGTACGCCATAAACATCAAAGTCCGGGCCACCATGGCTGTAGCCGCATTCTTGTCCACCCGGCCAAGATCTGGTTGGGTCTCAGGCAACAACGCTTCTGCTTTTTTAAAATCCTCCAGAATCCTTTCCCATAGATACTGATCATTAGGCTGATCCAGATCTCTGTTCGCAACGGCTTCAAATTCGGCGGTCCCGCCCACTACATTCTCATCGATATATGGGATATATTTGAAGAATTGTTTCAATCTGAAATGGACAAATGTCCGGATAAAAAACATTTCACCCAACCGGATATCTCTGACCGGATATTCCTCTACGGTCATTTCACTGATCTTCTGGATTGCAGTATTGCATCGCTGGATGATCTGATAGGAGACATACCAGGGATAATCCAGGGGCCAGCCATTCGGGTGGACATTCACGAAGGTTTCCATATCGTGCCATCCGCCTCCATCCCAGGTACCTCCACCGCCTTTGTACGAATCATCAGACCTTAGAGATCCCGACCACCAGGGTGAAAATGGAGAATCCCAGGAAGGGATATCCGTTATTCGCGCATAAGCTGCTGTCACAAAACCGTCCATATCTTCCGGATTGGTCAATAAGGTCTCATCCAGGACCTGCTTGGGAGGGATGTCGAGTTGGGAATCGCAGTTATATGTGAAAAGAACGGCAACAATTAGCAATATTTGATATATAAATTTCCTCATGATGATAATTTTTTAGAAAGTAACATTTAGTCCGAAAGTCATGGTCAGGGGTGTCAGGTATCCATATCCAGGCATTTCGGGATCAAAACTTGTGAATTTATCTGCTCCCCAGCTTTTTTTCAGGGTCATTAAATTCTTTGCCGAAACGTATAACCTCAAGTTTTGCATTGCAATGGAATTCGCCAGCGTCTCAGGTACTGTGTAACCCAATTCTACATTACGCAACTTGAGATAGGAGCCGTTTTCCACGAAGTAACTGGAAAGGCGTATTTCCGCATTCTGAGTGGAATTGGATATCGCGGGGTAATCCGAATTCTGATTGTCAAAGTACCAACCGTCGAGAATTTTGGTCTCATGGTTTTTGTGTGCGGGGACGCTAATGTTCCACAGTGTAGCTTCATACTTCCAGCTGTTCTGTACCATGTTCCCGAATACACCCTGAAAAAATACATTCAGATCAAAATTACGGTACCCGAAATCAAAGGTTATTCCACCGAAAAAATCCGGATCCAATACACCGATATAAGCCCGGTCAGTTAGCTCCTCAACCCTTCCATCTCCGTTCAGGTCCAAATATCTCAACCGACCGACTGCTTTGCCGTTTTGCTCCGCATGAGCTTCTACTTCTGCTTCGGATTTGAATATACCGTCGGACACCAGGCCATACAGGATATTGGGCGTTTTTCCTATCACATTATCTTCCAACCCATCCCCGGGATATTTATTAATCACGTTGGCTGGTATGCTCACGATTTCGGTTTTATACGAACCCAGGTTGGCAGAAATGGAATATTGGAACGCCTTAAGCGGATCACTGGTATATCCCAGTTCCAGTTCAAATCCCCTATTATTCATATCAGCCCCATTGATCCAGGGTTCTCCGCCCTCACCCAATGCGGCGATATATGGGGTCTGAACCAGAATGTCGTAAGTTTCCTTGTAGTAATAACCGATGGACCCATTCAATCTGTAATCGAACAAGCTGAAATCTATGGCCAGATCGGTCTGGGTGGTCGTTTCCCACTTCAGGTCAGGGTTCCCGAGCCAGGTCCGGTGATATCCGGAGTAAAGATGGCCGGTTTCGTTTCCGGCGATGGGATAGGATGTACTAAAATAATTGGTGGAAAATGGAGTAGAAGTATAACCCCGGGGAAGGCCTTGTACACTTCCGTTGGCTCCCCAACCCGCACGGATCTTAAGATCGGAGACAAAGCTGACGTTATCCATGAATTTCTCTTCACCTATTCGCCAACCGGCAGACACGGCGGGAAATATACCGTACCGATTGTTGACTCCGAATAAGGAAGAACCGTCCCTTCGCAGGGTCGCAGAAATAAGGTATTTCCCAAGAAGGGCATAATTGGCTTTCCCAAACAATGAATAATACACATATTCATCTGCCGAACTGCCCAGGGAATATTTGTCCCCGGTGGTCACATTCAAATGTGCGAAATCCCGATCTTCCAGATACACGCCTTCACGACGGGCTGAAAAACCCTCCTGAACAAATCGGGTGAATTCGGTTCCAGCGACCACATCCAAAGTATGATTGGATTTACTGAGGTTATACGATAGAGTATTCGTCCATACATAGCTTAATGGATGAGACTGACTGCTCGATACATAGTTTTCACCATTGCTGCTGCGACCACCGGTTTCCGACCATTCTTTTTCCAGCGTCCTTTGGTATGAATTCCCGTAATCGACCCCCATCTGAGTTCTCGCAGAAATTCCGTTCCATATTTGCAGATCCATGAATATATTCCCAATCACCTTAACGTAGTTGAAAATGTTATTTTGGTTATCGGTCAGTACCCGGACCGGATTGGTAAAGTCATCGAATCCAGCTGCGCCAGCCCAACCGCCATTTTCATCGTAAACCGGAACCGCAGGAGGGTTGATCATGGCCGACCATGTTTGGTTTCCGTCCCGCATTTGTAAATATGATACAGCCAGGTTCTCCCCGATTTTCAACCGGTTATTGATCACGTTGTATTCCGAATTGGCGCGGAGCGAATATTGTCTAAAAAACGTATGAATTTGGGTTCCCTGATTGTCGTAGAAGCCCAGGGAAAACAAACTTTTGGATCGTTCTGTTCCAGAAGAAATAGACAACTGATGACTGGTCCGGAGGGCAGGTTGAAGGATTTCATCAAGCCAGTCCGTATTTGTGCCGCGAACGGTTTGTTCACTGTTGAGCCACTCCGCCGGTTTCACATCATCCAATACAGCGACTCCATTGTCATCCCGGTGCCAGGTAAAATCGTATGTAGCGGGCAGAGTCAATGGGGTTCCATAAACCTGTTCGTCGTAAGCCTGTGCTCTGAAGGTAGCGATCCCATATTGCTCGGCATTCATCAACTCAGGCAAATCCACGACCTTGTTGATACCCACGCTGCCATTGTATTCGATTTTGGTCACCCCGACTTCCCCTTTTTTGGTTTCGATAAGGATCACTCCTCCAGAAGCCCGGGCTCCGTAAATACTAGCTGAGGCAGCATCTTTCAACACCTGGATAGATTTGATATCCCCAGCGTTAATATCCCTTAAGTTCAGATTCTCCGTTGGCATGCCATCCAGAACAATCAACGGACGCACCGCTCCGGACAGAGAGGAGAGCCCTCTGATCTGAATATTGACGTTTTCAGCGGGATTCCCCCCGTTGGTTGTAATATGTACACCGGCCAGTTTTCCTTGCAGTGATTTCATGACATTCGCGGAGGAATTTTTCCGGATATCGCTTTCCGAGGCCAGTGCGATCGAACCCGTCAGGTCTTTTTTCCTCTGGGTCATATAACCAGTGACAATCACTTCTTCCAGAAATTCGGAATTGGAGGACAGCACGATTTCCAGAGAAGACCGTCCATCGACCATGATCTCCTGTTTTTGGTAACCTATATAGGAGACTACCAGAACGGCATTTTCATCGATATCTTCCAGAGTGAAGTTCCCCTCGAAATCCGTTGCTGCGCCTTTATTGCTGCCTTTCACCTGAATATTGACTCCGGCCAGGGGTTCTCCTGCTTCGTCCGTTACTTTTCCGTTGACCGTAAAAACGATACGTTTTTGATAAATATCCTTCAGGTTTTGGTTGGTCAGAGGTGAAACGACCAGTTCGTCCCGATTGGAATTTCTTTCCTGTTCGTCAACGATGCCCTGAAAATGGGATATCATCTGTTTCATGGATTGAATTCCTGCTTTGTTATCCCGATAGACCGCCACAAACCGCTCATCAAAAATCTGGTACCGGAGCGAAGTCTGTTTGAAAACCGCCTCCAGAGCAGATTCCACTTTGTCGTATTTACCTGACTCATATTCCACGGTCACATCGGCAATGATTTCCCGGTCATAGTTAAAAAAAACGCCGTATTCCTGTCCAATGTACAGAAATGCTTCTTCCAACAGGATTCTTTCAGTTGTCGGCATATTTGCGGCCCGGATGGTTGGTATTTGCCACATAAACAATGCGAATAGAAGTAAGGCCTTGCTCCATTCGCCCGATTGAGTAAAAGTTTTTATCTTCATCTCTTCATTTTTAGAAATGTTAACATGTTTGGGGAAGGGGTGAATCCAGCGGCATTTCCTTCTTGTTCAATGTCCGGAAATACCATTGAAGGTTCACTCTTTCCTGTTTTTTATAATAATTCTTCCTGCACTGGAAGTGTCGAATTCCAAATTCAGCGTTACACTCATCAATTTTTCAATCGTTTCCCAATTTTCATAGGGTACTTCAAAATTGACCACCCGATTCAATAATTTCGGATCTTCGACTTCAAAGGATTTTCCATAAATATCCTCCATTCGCCGCAGTACATTTCCGAAAGGCATATCGTCAAATATCAGAATACCATCTTTCCATTCTGTAATGGAAGGAGCCAGATTCGTCTCCAGTCTGACCCATTCCCGGGTTCGGGTAGAATACCGGACAGTCTCACCAGCTTCCATCAGGATGGTTTTCGATACTGATTCTGTACCAGATGCATTATTTTCATCTGAGCGATGTAAGTCCGTATCAACCTTTCCCGGTAAATACAACTTCACGGAACCTTCCTTCAGATAAACCATGGCTTCACCCCGGCGTTCCTCCACATTGAATGAAGTGCCCAAAACCTCAATAATCATATCTGCACTTTTTACATGGAACGGCATTCGTTGGGATTGGCCCTGATCCGATAGTATTTGGCCTGAGTTAAGATTTACATGCGCGACTTCAAAAAAGGCTTCTCCCTTCAGTTCAACTTCACGGATCTTATCTTTTTTCCAGTTTTTCTTCCACCGCAACTCTGAATTGGCATTAAGGGTAATTTCGGATCCATCATCCAGCAGAATTTCCTGCGTTTCACCAAAACTGGTGGAGTAAGTCTCATATTCTATCTGGCCAGGTTGGATCCACCAAAGTATAGATATTAAAAGCAGAACGGAAGCTGCGATGCTCCACTTCCACAATGGGCGGATTCGGTATTTACCTTGATCCTCTGAAATGGAAGATTCTTTACGATCTCTGGCACTCAAAACATCTTTCCACAGCATCTCCATTTCCGGCCGGTCCTTCAGATTCCACCGGGATTCAAAAAGCGCTTCCAGTACTTCAGGTTTGTGGATGGACTGCAGCATATCAAACAATTCTTCCCCTTCCGCCAGGGTATGTTCGCGGGCCACGTACTTTTTCATAAGTTCCTCGAGCCTTTCCTTATCGTTAAATGAGTTCATTCATATTTTTTTGTGATAATCCATTCGCGATGCTCCTGGATACCGTTTCATGCGTACAAGACGACGCACTTTTCAAAATGTACTAGGTCGAAATAAAAATATTTTCAAAACAAATGCGATAGCGACATAGGTCCATACCCCCCAGAACCATTGTCGGGACAGGGCTTTTAAGGACATTATGGATTGTAAAAACGGGGAGGATAAAATTTCGAAAATTCCAGCTTTTTTAAGATTTGTCAGATTATATGTAAAACTATTATTAACTTGGTCGATTGACATCTCCACGCTGAAAATAGAAAGGAATTGGAAATAAAAAATGGAGAATCAGGATTTTAAAGTAGAAGGACTGTTCGAAAAATATCGTGATAAGGTCTTTGGGTTTTTTGTCGATTTTCTTTCCGATCGGAATTTGGCTCAGGATTTGACGCAGGATATTTTTTTACGATTATTAAAAAAAGCACACCAACTAGAAGAAGTTCAGGATTTGGACGGGTACATTTATCAGATGTGCCGCAACCTGGCCTTTGACCATTTGAAAAAAGCCGCCCACAACAAGGAATACCGAAAATTCATTCTCCTGGCCTCCATGCACCAATCGGAAACGCCGGTAAGCACCAATCCGATCGAACAAAAAATTCATTCCGATCATTATCAATACTTGTTAAATACCTGCCTGGAAAGTCTTTCTGAGCAACAACGACAGGTATTCACCCTCAGTAAAATAGAAGGACTATCCAACAAAAGAATCGCAGAGCAACTCCAAATCTCGCCGCACACAGTTCGGAATCACCTCTATCAGGCTTTGAAAAATATTCGATCGGAGATTTCTCATTCGGATCTGCTGGTGTTGCTGACAATAATCAAAGCGGGAGAAATGGTTGCCATGCCGGGAATTCTATAGAAACGGGCAGGCTGTTATATACTAACCAGACCGACGGTCAATTTATAGATCCGATTGACTAATTCTAATCTTTTCCTGTTATATAATCGGCCCCTTCGGCACTTCGTTCCTGTGAAATTCTCCACTGTTCCCACTTTTGGGTCATTTCCTGAACCAAAATCTGATGATCGATCGAAAGATCCTGTTTTTCTCCAGGGTCTTCTACTAAATCATACAAAGAAAAGTGTTTCCCATTGTCCTGACTGTAAATCTTGTAACGGATCCCGATTAGCGCTGCCTGCTCCCTGATCCTGAACGCCAAATATCTGGAAGGAGCTGACTCTTTCAGAACATCCATTAGATCCCGACCATCATAAGGGCGATTATATTCTTCAATATCCACCCCGATCAATCCGGCAATGGTTGGAAAATAGTCAGATGAAAAGCAAGGTATATCCACTTTCTGTCCTGGTTCTATGTGACCAGGCCATTCCATAATGCCAGGTACCCGGATGCCCCCTTCGTACAAACTTCTCTTCCGGCCTGATAAACCACCGGTTCGGCCTTGTTTTCGACCTTCATACGAACCAGAGCCTTCAGGTCCATTGTCGCTGGTAAAGAAGATCACTGTATTCTGTTCGATTCCCAATTCCCGAAGATGATTTCTCAATCGCCCCACCTGATCATCCATTGCGGTAATGCATCCGTAATAGTGTTGTTCGTCTTCCGACAAATTCCTGTACAAATCCCGGTATTTTTCGCCAGTCAATACAGGTAAATGAGGTGTATGAAACCAAATAATGCACAGAAAAGGCCGTTCGTCGCGTACTGCATGGTCAATGAACGGGATCACACGATCCATAATCACCCTGGAATCATCATCTTTTAGATTATCTGTAGCTTTCTGCCCGGGACCGGTCCAATAAGCTGTACCAAAGTATTCTCCTTCAACCTGGGAATTTCTTACATCTCCCGCTGATTTGGAAGGAGTCACCATCGGGTTCCATGTTGGCACTTTGGATTCGGTCACAAAGCATTCGTCAAATCCATTCACCCAGGGTGGAGAATAATGTACATCATTCACCGGACGTCCACCTCTGTTGGCATCCATCTCGGTTTTGGTCAAGGTTCCTAAATGCCATTTCCCAAAATGCCCGGTGGTATATCCCTTTTGACGGACCATCTCAGCCAAGGTGATTTCTTCAGGGGGTAAATGCCCGCAGTTTGCGTAGCATATTCCATAACGCATGGGATGTCGTCCTGTAATTACACTCCCTCTGGTAGGAGAACAGACCGAAGAGGCTGCATAAAAACGGGTAAATTCTACCCCATTTGCCACCATAGCATTGAGATTGGGGGTTTTCAGGTAGGGGTGTCCATTGTATTCCGTATCACCCCATCCCTGGTCATCTGTCATAATGAGAATAATGTTGGGGGAAGGGGTTTGGGACAAAAGACCAGTAGATAAGGTTAAGGTTGTTATGAACCAACCGCAAAAAATCAACTTCAAAATATTCGCTTTTTTCAAGATTTATAGATACAATTTTTAAAGGCTGTTTATTCCTGGATTCCCACCCACATAGCCCCATTGGTTATTAATCCTCCATCCAGCCCAACTGTTCCCAGGAATTTCCTCCATCATTTTGCTGAATAACTCCCGGAGTACTTCTTCCCCGAACCACGTAGTCAGCTAGCAATGCCCTCATCGCTTTCACGCGATCCGGATTGTCACCGACCAAATTATATTCCTCTGATAGATCTTCTTTTAGGTTATATAATTGGTAAGCAGGCAAACCTTCCAATTCCCCGGCTGTCCGAGGAAAGCTCCATCCACCCGATCCGGGCCACAAGATCAATTTCCAATCTCCCTGACGGATGGCAAATCTCCCTGCTATGGAATGATGTACTGTAGCTTCTCGCAAGGGTTGTTGATATGCGCTTCCTTCCAATACAGGCAAAAAACTATAACTATCTTCGCCAGCATCATCCGGAAGTTTCTCCCCAAACAAATCGACTATGGTTGCCAGAAAATCGGTAGTACAGATGATTTCTGTGGATTGTTGATTTTTCCCGACCACTGCGGGCCATCTCACGATAAACGGAACCCGGTGACCACCTTCATAAATGTCTGCTTTGTGTCCCCTGAAAATAAAACTGGGGTCATGGCCTACCCTGGCGAGTTCCTGAAAGTTGGCTTTGGGAGAGCAACCATTGTCACTCGTAAATATCACCATGGTATTTTGGTCTATGCCACTTTCTTTTAGTTTGTCCAATATTTCTCCAATGAAGTGGTCAACCTGCAACACAAAGTCCCCATAAAAATTGGTATTACTCTTTCCGAGAAATTCCGTGGTAGGAAGGATGGGGGTATGTGGGGCCGGTAATGCAAGATACAGGAAAAAGGGATCGGATTGGTCCTTGTTATTCTCAATGTATGCAATGGCCTTGTCTTTTATATGTGGAAGCACCTGTGTATGATCAAAATCGGGGGCCGTCAGACCTTTTCTCCAAAACCCTTTATCCTCCACACTTACGGTAGTGTCCTCCGGAATAGCGGTTGGAATACTGTTTTCTACAAATACATATGGCGGCATATCCAATGATCCGGAAAATCCGTACGAATACTCAAAACCCAATGATTCCGGGCCATTTTTGACAGGTTTAGAATAATCCACCTTAGGTCGTAAACTCAAATTGTCTAAATGACCCTGATCTTCAGAAATGGCCCAATCCCACCCTAAGTGCCACTTTCCGATAAAACCTGTGAAATATCCCTTATCCTTCAAATAGGAAGAAATGGTCATACGATCCGGTTGTATCAAGGCCTTTGAAAATCCACTTAAAACTCCATTTTTTAAGGTTGACCTCCAATTGTAACGCCCTGTAAGAATACTATAACGGGTAGGCGTACAAACGGAAGATGAGGTATGAGCGTCAGTGAACATCATACCTTCCGACGCCATTTGATCGATAAACCGGGTATGTAATTTGGATTCCGGGTTGAACGCAGACACATCACCATATCCCAGGTCATCGGCCAGTATGATAATTATATTAGGCTTCTGGCGCACAGATTGGCCAAAGAGAATAGTACCCAACAAACCAACTACAGTACTCAGTAAAATTTTCTTTATATTCATCAGTTTAAGTTATTTTATAACGGGTACAGTAATTTCTGCATCCGATATTGAGGATTCCCATCTCTCCAGAGCCAGCTGTAATTCCTCCAATTTTTCAGGATACTCCGACTTCACATCCATACTTTCATCCAAATTTTTATGCAGGTTGTACAATGCGGTCCCTTCATTGTTGATGACCAATTTCCAGGGCCCCTGACGAACAGCCTTCTGAATTCCGTATCTTTGATTGGGATGCCATTGCCAGAATACAGTTCGTTGGTTTTTATCATTTTCATTTCCTTTTGAAGGAGAAATTATCAGAGGTGCCACGCTTACTCCTGAAACTTTTGTCCGTGGAGTCAGGTCTATGTTCAAAATGTCTGCCAAAGTAGGAAATACATCCATGGTTAATACCAGATCATCCGTTGAAGAGGGTTCAATGACATCCAGCCAGTAGAACACCGCAGGCACTCGATGTCCCCCTTCATATACCGTCCCTTTGGTACCGCGGTATGGTCTGTTGGATCCGGCATTACGCGGAGCTCCATTATCAGAAAAAAAGAGGATTAGCGTTTTCTTCAATAACTTTTTGTCCTTCAAATAAGTTAAAATACGACCAATATTGTGATCCAGGGATTCAATCATATCCTTATATCTTCTTTCTGTATCTGTTCTTATTCCTCCTTTCAGAAAATCTCCTTGCACCGTACGATACGCTGTATCGTTCGGTCCTTGAAGAGGGTAATGAGGTGCACCATGTGCCAGATACAAAAAGAAAGGTTTCTCTTGTGCCTCATTTATAAAATCTATCCCATGATCGGTGATCAGATCAGTCAAATAACCTTTTTCCGGGCTGAGCTCGGATTGCTTCCACCAGTCAGCATATCCTTCCTGGTCTATATGGCTGAAATAATCAATATTCCCACTTACAAAACCCCTAAATTGATCAAAGCCCTGCACAACAGGACCAAATTCCGGCTTATAACCCAAGTGCCATTTACCAAAGATGCCAGTATTGTAACCAGCTTCTTTGAAAAACTCTGCCATTGTATAATGGTCCGGACTCATGCCCGTGTGCCGATGATGTGCTGCAGTTACCACACTGGCGATCCCCGCTTCCTGTGGATACAATCCGGTCATCAATGAAGCACGCGTGGGGCTGCAAACGACTCCACTGGTATGATAATTCGTTAATTTTAGTCCTCCTGCTACCAGACGATTTATATTGGGTGTGCGAATGGAACCGTCTCCTCCAAAAGCTTCCAGATCTCCATTTCCCAAATCATCCGCCATGATAATAATCACATTGGGGCGATCCACCACATTCTGTGATCTTAACTTATTCTGAATTGCACCACTGCAAAATGCGATCAACAGGAACGAAAGCGGGAAATATTTTAAAACTTGAATAACTGGCATATGTCTACAATTTCTCGATGTACGTGTAATACGAAGGATACACCCGACCTTCATCATCTTTCAGGATGGCGATCATATCATATTTTCCAGCAGGAATATAACCTTCAAAGTTCACTTCTTCCACATTATTTTCAATGTCCATGGTTTTACTGATGCCCCCGATATAAAGCCTTGCCTCTACGAGATTCACCGGATTATTTGCTGGCATGGGTCTGCTAATCTCAATGGTTGCTTCCTGAGCAGGTACTTTTTCATTAAAAGAAAGACCACTTTCACGTGCATATCTTCGAAGGCTGATCCGGTAATTTCCTTCAACGGCTATTTCCACTTTCACAATCCCCTGACCAGTAGGTGCTTCCAATGCCCCATTCTGCTGCCAGGCTTTTGTAATAGGATAGATTTGCATATCATGAGAACTGATTCGTACAGGGTTTTCATACGGAGTTCCTGCGGTAATATAAGCATATCGTTCATTGATTCCCTGCTCCATCAGGGAAGTCCACCAAGTCTCATAATTTTTCCGAAGTCGGTCAACCACATTTGGAAATTGGTCCGCCACATTGGTTGTCTGTCCCCGATCCTCATTGATATTGAATAGTTTCTGGCCATTTATCAACCTCCAGGTGCTATCCATCACCGCAGAATTCCGCCATTTTACCAGATTCAGAGCACGTTGGGAATCCACAATCAAAGTCCTGTTTCCCCAGTTAATGGGCTGGCCACGCAAAAGAGGGGCAAAACTTTTGCCATCGACAGGGTTAATTTCTAAAAATTTTAATCCCGCCAAATCTACCAATGTGGGAAGAACATCAATATGCGCCAATAGTTGATCTTCATCCCGATCGCCACCAATATTGCCATTGGGCCAGCGGATGGCAAACGGCACCCGGTGGCCACCTTCATAATAACTACCTTTGGTTCCTCTCAATCCCGCATTGTACCCATAAGGCACTCCATCCTGAAATTTTCTCCCCCTTGCCGATCCGTTATCAGTCATAAAGATCACGATGGTGTTATCTTTCAATCCCAACTGTTCCAATTTATCCTGGAGCCGGCGAAAATTATCGTCAATATTGGAAATCATTCCATAAAATCGTTTTTGTTCATCCAACAATCCTTCCTGATTTTTGTAAAGGTTATAATATTCCTCCGGCACATGAAATGGACCGTGCGCAGCAGGTGTAGCTATGTAGGCAAAAAACGGCTGATCCTGATTCGCCTCAATAAATTTCAGACTTTCGTCAAAAAACACATCGGTCGTATATCCTTCGAACTTCTGCGGTTCTCCATTGTGCCAGTAGGTATCATCAAAATAATCGTTCCCCCAGTAATCCGGGCCCTGGGTAACTCCACCACCGCCGTGACGTACCACTTCCTGAAACCCCCGATCGATTGGTCGAAAAGGATAATTATCGCCGAGATGCCATTTACCAAACATTCCGGTCTTGTATCCGTTTTGCGCAAAGATCTGAGCCAGAATGGTTTCATCTTTGAAAAGTAGAGATCGGCCTGCAATGGTGTGCCACGTACCGACCCGATTGGAGTATCGGCCCGTCAATAATGCTCCACGGGTAGGTGAACAGGTAGGGGAGACATGAAAATTGGTTGCCCGTACTGACTCTTCAAAAAA
>CBFGVZ010000020.1:0-28733 GCA_965652315.1 uncultured Saprospiraceae bacterium
CATACTAGAAAGAACAAATTCCCATCTCAAGGGCCTCGCAAAGAGCAATGTAATCGTAAATCGACTCATTTGTTAAGATATTTCAAACAGTATTTATAGAAAAGTGCACTAACCTTTCAAATTTTTGATTATATTGCATATCCGTTACCAATATTAGTGCTCATCAACCATTTTTGATTAGTACTGTGGAACACCATTTATGGACAAACCTCATATACATTTGAAATTTACCAGAAAAAAAGACGATATTAGGCTTTCATACCTGGCATGACCATTTTTTATATCGCTGAACACCCTATTTAACAAATTTAAATTTTTATTAATGGAATTACAAGAAAGACTTATCGACCAGTTACAAACCAAATACACCCGGGCACAACTGGTCAAACAGTTTGTCAAACTTCTAGACATTTCACAAAGTGCTGCATACAATAAGGTGAATTGCACGAGCGAACTCACACTTAGTGAATACGGGAAAATTTCTACTGCTTATCGAGTCCATACTTTTGAAATGGGGACGATTATTACCGTAGATTTTCCATTTCTCAAGCAGGAAAATCATGATTTCAAAACACTGACCAAAATTTTAATCGATGAATTCCGGCTGTATATCAATGATTATAACAAACCGGAAGTGCGGTATTGTACCAACCTGATTCCGATGCAATTACTGACGGATTATCCGAAATTGTTTCAATTTACCGTATTTGTATGGATGGAAAATATCAATTCCCTGTGGGATTTGAATCATTACAAATACGAAAAAATCAATTTTAAAGATAAATACGAAGAGGAATATGAAAATTCCAAAAAACTGACCAAGCTGTTCCGGTATTGTGACTTTCACACTTATCTTTCACCCAATGTTTTTGAAACTTACTTTCGTCTGATCGAATACCACCTTGAACTCGATACCATTTCCCTACGACAAGTGATGGAACTGAAGGAAGAAATGACTGTTTTTCTGGATGAGTTCGAGCACCTCTGCCAAAACAAGGAGACCCCTAACAATTTTTATATCCATGAGCT
The DNA here is from genome assembly GCA_965652315.1 of uncultured Saprospiraceae bacterium. GTDB lineage: Bacteria > Bacteroidota > Bacteroidia > Chitinophagales > Saprospiraceae > Membranihabitans. Next base: position 1,030 of record CBFGVZ010000020.1, read on the forward strand.
CACCGTCAGTTCAGTACTTTTCCAGGTGGCAGGCCAGCATACCTACCTGTTCCAGAATTCACCGATATACTTTCGTATAGACAATCACACCTACAATAAATACACGAAAAGCTGGCTGGATCAGATTGAAAGCCGCTCCATACCCATTTCCAATATAAATGAGAAAGTCCGGCGCGGGATTTTCAAAAACATGAAAAATTCCTCGGAGAAATTCTTTATGAAAATGGAGTTGCTGCACGATATTTGATCACCAACCGACCACAACCACTTCAAAAAAATCCTGCATCACTCGTATCCTACCAATGTGAACGGCCGGCCTGCTGATCAATCGGGCCGGTTATTTTATTACGGAAGCCCGGAGATAACTGATTTTCTTTCCTTCGGCCAGATGTTTTTTTTCATAAAAAGTCTTGATGGCCAGTTCTTCTGAACGGGGATTTCGATCAATATCCTGATCAAAGAATTCAAGATCAAAATGAGGGTGAGCCTCAATTGATTTCAAAGAAAACTGAAACAGAGATTCGCTGTCCGTTTTCAAATGTAGTTTTGCTCCCTCTCGCATCAGAATATGCAGACGATCCAGAAAAGGTTTCGAGGTCAGCCGGTTGTTTTCATCCCGTTTCCGGCGGAATGGATCCGGGAAAATAATCCAGATATCGGAAACTTCCCCTTCATTAAAATATTCATTGATAAACTCTATACGACTGCGGAGAAAACCAGCATTGTCCAACTGTTGCTGTAGGGCTTCCCGCGCTCCTTTCCAGATCCGGTTTCCTTTGATATCAACCCCTACAAAATTACACTGTGGATAAAGCCTGGCCAGGCCCAGCGTATACTCGCCCTTCCCACAGGCCAGCTCAAGACAAACAGGATGGTCATTCCCAAAAAATTCCGATGCCCACAGGCCTTTCATTTGGATCTTTTCATCCTCGTTAAGGTGTAGATATCCATCATCAAATGAAAACGCCTCCAACACATTGGGAAAGGAGGTCACTTCAGCGAATTGCCTGAGTTTGTTCTTACCGGCCATATAGTTCCAAGTATTCGATTTTTCTTTCCAATGTCGCAAAAATACATGCTTTCAATAGATCATCCATTCCTTTCTAAGACTAATTTAACGCACCGTAATCCCTGTATTGGCTGATACTTCGTATATTTGCAGCCCGAATTTTGATATTAAAACATTTCCGTATGGTCCGGGTAATATGGCATTTTATCTTAATCTTCTTGTTGGGATTGACTACCATCGTGGGTCATTCCCAGGAACTTTCCTTTGGGTTTAAGGCCGGTTTATCCAATGTATCGACCAAAGGGCCATTGGAATCCACCGCAAACGGGATGCAACTGGAGAACGTCAAAGCCAACCGGGCATTTATCCTGAGCGTACTGGTTAATGCCAACCTGACCGATGAATTTACTATCCAGGGGGAATTGATGTACAATCAAAAAGGCTATAACTATACGTACAAAGGTCCCTCATATGCTGTTCTGAGGACCCAGGATAATGATTACTTCCTTACTGGTAATCGGGATATGTCTCTGAATGTCAGCAATACTTATTTCCAAATCCCGATATCCCTGTCATATAAACTTTTGAATCGCATCCAATTTCAGGGCGGATTATACGGTAGTGTACTGGTGTCTTCGACGGCAGCCGGGCAAATTCTGTATTCCGGTCTGAATAATATACCAGGAGAAGTAGAAATGACCCTCAATTACAATTACCGGGGTGATAAAGCCATGGGCGCATCCCCGGGATCTCAGGAAATCCGGATCAACAATGAACCTCAACTTATTGCCTCACAGGTAGGTGCATATTACGACTATCGGGAAAAAGACAAAGCGCTTTTTCAAACCTTCGATGCTGGATTACTCGCAGGTGTGAATATCTTTATCAATCAAAGCCTCTTTGTCGGTGTACGATACAACCATGGACTGATTGATATCACCCGCAACACCGTAAACCGATCCTATCAGAATCTCAGCCAGGGGAATCTCCAATTTTCAGATGACGATGACCGGTATTCGGCCTGGGAATTTACGATAGGGTTCTCATTCTGACAGCAGGACACATTATCGGAATCCATTGTCCAGACACCTGTGCTATTCATCCCAGGACATGTTGATATTCCAAAATTTTCTTATTTTCCGCCTGATAAAATCAGTCAATCATGAATCTGGCAAATTACTTATTTCTACTTTTTCTGTTCCTGCTTTCTCCTTTCCTGTCCCCTGCCCAGGAAACTACGGAATATCAGTGGATCAATCCGGTAAGCGACGACAGGATACAATTTTACGGACAGGGCTGGAATCACGAAGTACTCGCTTCCCCATTTGATCGATTACCGGCCAAAGCCGAAAACACTGTCCGCGGTGCCGTATGGGGATTATCCCGAAATGCAACTGGAATTTATCTCAGTTTTACCACCGATGCGCCCGAGATTACCGTCCGCTATCAGACCAATCCCAGATATGAAATGCCACATATGCCGGCTACCGGTGTGAGTGGACTGGATCTGTATGTCAGAACTCCTACCGATAATGCATTGATCTGGTGCCGTGGCCGATATAGCTTTCGTGATACGATCACCTACACTTTCCCATCCCTGAACACCCGAAACCCGGTACCTGGTCATACCTATGAATACAACCTTTATCTCCCGCTGTACAACGCCGTCAAATGGATGGAAATTGGGATTCCAGCCAACCATACGCTGTCTGCTGCTCAGCCGGATTCTCAGAAACCCATTCTGGTGTACGGTACATCTATCGCTCAGGGAGGCTGTGCCTCACGTCCCGCTATGGGTTGGACCTCGATCGTCCAAAGATCCCTCGATCGTCCCGTGATCAATCTGGCTTTTTCAGGTAACGGGCGACTGGAAACAGAGGTGATAGCCCTGATCAATGAAATCGATGCTGAAATGTATATCCTGGATTGCCTGCCCAACCTGACTAACGCAGAAACTTACCCGGATGATGAGCTTCGGAAAAGGATCCGTGAATCGGTTCTGACGCTAAGAAATTCTCATCCCAATGCACCCATTTTGTTGACCGAACATGCGGGTTATTCGGATGATCAGGTGACAGCTAGCCGATATGATGCGGTAGAACGGGTTAATCGGATTCAGAAAGAAATGTGGAAAACTTTGAAGAATGAAGGCGTCACCCGGTTGTATTACCTGAGCAAGGACGACATTGATATGTGTATGGATTGTACAGTGGACGGTACTCATCAGACAGACCTGGGAATGCAGTACTATGGAGATGCTTATACCAAAAAAATTAGGGAAATATTCAATCAGTAATGCCCGGAATCGACCTATCTTCTGAACACCACCGGAATTTTCCACGTATCATCCTATTCGTTACAGAGTTTTTGATCTTCATGATGTGTGGTCCCTTCCTGGTTTCCGGACAAAACTTCGGAGGCGTACCCCCGGGAGATTCGTGGATGGTCAGTGAGTCAGCGGACGCCCGTATCATATACAGCAGAAAGACCAGCCCTCTGGCCGATACAGTATTATCGGTCATTGCCCGGGTTAACCGGCATTCCCCACTATCCCTTGGCGGGGAGCGTTTAACAGTACCCATCATTTTGCGCAATAAAAATTTGACCACCAATGGCTTCGTGGCTTATGTGCCATTCCGATCCGAGCTCAATTTACACGCCTCCCAAAATCCTAATGTCTTAGGCTACTATGACTGGATGACGATATTGACTCTACATGAATACCGCCATGTACTGCAGTATAGCGCAGGCAATAAGGGATTAACCCGCCTCGTCGGAAAAGTTTTTGGGGAAGGTGCCCGGGCTGGTCTTTACAATCTTCTCGTACCGGACTGGTTCTCAGAAGGGGACGCTGTTTTCTTCGAGTCTGCCGTTACGGGGGCTGGCCGAGGTCAGTTACCGGCTTTCACGGCCGACATCCGGGCTTTGTTGCTGGCGAATATTAAATACGACTATCACAAATTCCGCAATGGCTCTTTCAGGGACCTCGTACCCAATCATTACGTCCATGGATTTTTATTGACCGAATACGGTAACCGGAAGGATCCCGGGAACTTCTGGCCCAAGGTAATGGACGAGACTACCCGATTCAAAGGGCTGTTCGTTCCGTTCCGACAGGCGATACGCAGAAACGCGGGCCTGAAATTACCCAAATTCCATCACGTTGCGCTGAATGCCTATCAAGATTATCTTTTCGAGACCACTGATACGGTATCAGATACTGCACCCTTGCTGCTCCCTGAATCTGAAAACATTAAAGATGAACTCCAGTTATTGATTGATTCTGCCGGAGGGAAATATTTGCTCGAAACGAGCTATGATGAAATCAGTACGTTTTATAAACTGGTGGGGGATCGAAAAAAGAAACTGTTTTCTCCAGGCAGGAGTTTTGACAATCATCTGTTGCTTCGTGGTTCCCGGATTATTTTCACGAGCCGGGGCCTGCATCCCAGATGGACGAACCGGGAGTATTCCGATATCTACAGTTACCACTTACCCACCGGTAAGCTGGACCGGATCACCCGGCATGCAAAATACCTTTCTGCTGATTATCAGCCTTTTACGAATCGATACGTGGTCGTGCAGGCCGGTGAGGATGGCCAGACTACCCTGGTCATATTCCGGGGGCAGGATCTCACAGTGGACACCATTTTTCATGAAAATAACAGCTACCTGGCTGAACCACGCTGGCTGGATGCATCAACTGATAAAGTACTTTTTGTACAGCGGAAGGATGGGCGATCATCACTCTGTCTTTATGATCCGGCTGTTTCACATATAGAAATACTTCTCGGACCATCGAAAGAAACCATAGCAAGGCCCTTCGTCAGTACACATGGGATATTTTATTCTTCTTCCTCCACCGGAATCGATAACATCCATTTTTTTGATTTCAGAACCCATACCAGTTCAGTGGTAACCCACGTTCCAACCGGGGCTTACAACCCTACTACTGATCCTACTCGTTCCGCCGGGGATTCGGTTCGATTATACTATAGCATTGCGACTGCATACGGCCAGCGAATCAGAACAAGCGAAATTCCGCTTCCGAATGGATCTGCTTCCCTCCGAACAGCCCAGGAGGCCATACCCGAACGCTATTTTAACATCCCGACCGGAAATGCGCAGATTGTCCAGGGAGAGGCCGTGGACGCAGAAAAAGAAATTTATCATCCTGCCCGGCATTTGTTTCGATTCCACAGCCTGTATCTCGAGCCCTCACTCACTGACCCGGGGTTTGCAATCCTGAGCAATGATTATTTAAATACCACCAAGGCCAGGCTCTACACCCGTTACATCGATCCGGACCAATCGTGGAAGGTCGGCGCGGAAGTGACCTATGCAGCCCGGTTCCCGGAAATAATCCTTGGAGTAAACCACCGGTTCAATCGACACCTGAATTTACGACTGGAAGATGAGGTGATCCGGCTTCCAAAATCTGAAACATCGGTTGAAGCAGGCATTGCCCTACCACTGGATTTTTCCCGCCGCCAGACCAATCATATCCTCAGGATACAGGGCCAGTACGGCTGGACGCAAGAACATTTTGATCAGAATGATCCGGTATTACCCGGACCAATTGACCTGGAACCGCGATTGTTCCAGACGGGAATTGTGGGGCTCCAATGGTCGGTCACCAGGCAACATGCTTACCGGGATATTTTACCGAAATGGGGCCTGACCACCACCCTTTCTGCCAAACGGGGATTTAGTCCGGCTGAAAGCTGGTTACTTTATGCCGGACAAAACCTATACCTACCGGGATTATTTCGAAATGATGGATTAAAATTCAAATGGCAGGTACAGCACGGAAGTACTTCTGCCGCTAATTTTTTAACCTATGAGCTTCGATCCATCCAGGATCTCCCTTATGACATCCATTCCTTCCGTACCGGAGCGGTACTAACCGGTAATTATATTTTTCCGCTCGCCTATCCGGAAATTTCAATCCCTCACGTGTTATACACCCAACGGCTGGCCATTAATTTTTTCACCGAACATTTTCATTCCGTAGATAATCAGGCCACCTGGTCCGGAGTAGATCTATTTCTTACGGCACGTTATTTCAATTTATCAGAATTCACGACCGGAATCCGGGTCAGTCGTCAATGGGGCGATAAATCTTCTCCTTTTTCCTGGAATGTCTTATTTCTGCAGGATTTATAAACGGCTTGGATTTTCGAAAATAAATTCGTATTTTCCGATCGTTACGATTGAAAATCTTGTCGCTATGAAATATCTGATTCCATTCCTCGTCCTGTTTTTTTCCTGTAATTCGAACTCAGATCTCCAAATGGCACTCTCAAACGATGCTATAGTCATTGAAAATGTACACGTGGTAGATGTACGACAGGGTGACATTCTATCTGACCAGAGGGTGATCGTTGATTCCGGCAAAATCGTTGATATTACCGATACGGACCCGAATCGTTCCGTCACATGGGGGGAGGGTGTTGAAATCATTGATGCAGCCGGGGACTATATCACGCCAGGTCTGGCCGAAATGCATGCGCATATACCATCCCCCAACGAAGGCGAGGAATGGATTGACGACGTCCTGTTTCTTTACCTGTCAAATGGCGTCACTACGATCCGGGGAATGTTGGGGCATCCCCGCCATCTGGAATTACGGGAAGCTGCCAGGGAAAATTCAATTCTCAGCCCGCGGATCTATACTTCAAGCACTTCTTTCAACGGCAATTCGGTGCCGGATGTTGAAGCGGGTCGTCAAAAAGTGATCGAATCCAGTGAAGCTGGTTATGATTTCCTTAAATTTCATCCTGGAATCAAATTGGATGTTCACGACGAAATCATACGTACTGCCAATGAGGTCGGAATTCCTTATGCGGGCCATGTTTCGACAGATGTCGGGATACGTCACGCTCTAGAGAGCAATTACGCTTCCGTGGATCACGTGGATGGCTTTTTGGAAGGACTGGTACCCGCATCAGCTGGAGTCAAACCCGATGAAAACGGATTTTTCGGATACAACTTTACGGATCAGGCAGACACCGCGAATATCCCGGAGCTGGTCCGGATGAGCAAAACACATGAGGTGTGGGTTGTGCCTACCCAGGCCCTGTTCGAGCGATGGTTTTCGAATATTCCTGCTGAAGACCTGGCCTCAGAACCCGAAATGAAATATATGCCCGTCTCCACCATAAATAATTGGGTGGAACGTAAAAATCAAATGACCACAGCCCCTGGTTTTGATGAAGAAAAATGGGAACGATTTAATGATATCCGGCGCCAAATGATCTATCAGTTACAGCATGAAGGCCACGGCTTGCTGCTGGGATCGGACGCTCCCCAGGTCTTCAATGTACCGGGATTTTCGATACATCACGAAATGCAATATATGCTCGAAGCCGGATTGACACCACTTGAAATTCTGCAGACAGGAACTATCCATCCGGCGCAGTATTTTGATCAGGAAGGGGAATTTGGGGAAATAATTACAGGAGCCAGTGCAGATTTCATCCTGACCGCCGATAATCCCCTGGAAAACCTGAAGCATCTGGAGCAGCCGAAAGGGGTAATGGTCCGGGGGAAATGGTTGAGTCGGGAAGCCATCGACCAGAAACTGGCAGATCTGGCAGAAAGGAATAAAAACAGATAATCGATCCTGCTAGGAAAGTTCAATCAGACCTCAGATGAATCATTTAACTTGTTCATACACAGAATGGTCAACAGTCAGGGTGTTCAATGCATTTTTGTTTGTATAGAAAGCAGATAATGGCTATATTCCATATTTATCAAGTAATAGAGATAAAATGGAAGAACTAAATGATATAATAACCCAATTAGACAAAATTGACATTACTAGTCGCGATCTGGAAATAAACTCAAAAACCAGGACTGAACAATTTAGCCGTGTTCGCTCCTTTATGGAATCTTTTCTGAAAAATCTGCCGGACACACCGGCTTACTCGGATCAGGAATATGAAAAAACTGAGCAGGACAGAATGTTCGAAGTCAGTGAGGGTCCGGCCACACTGGATGAATTACTGCACTTTCTCGAAACCCGGGTGAACCGCGGTGGATTCAACAGTGCTTCGGGTGGTTATATGGGATATATTCCCGGTGGGGGACTGTACGAATCCGCACTGGGGGATTTCATGGCTGCCGTGACCAATGTGTACGCCGGTATTTTTCATGCATCACCAGGGGCGGTTCGGATGGAAAATGCACTGATTCGGTGGGCCGGGAAGTTGGTGGGATATGAATCCAACTTCGGAGGCAATCTCACCTCCGGTGGTAGTCTGGCCAATCTGATCGCTATTTCAGCGGCACGGACCACTCATGGAATCAAAGGAAAGGATTTGGAAAGTGCTGTAATTTATACTACCCGTCACACCCACCACAGCAACCAGAAAGCCATCAAAATATGTGGCATGGAGGAATGCCCGATCCATTATATCGATCTGGATGAAAATTACCGGTTGGATGCCGTACAACTCGAGGAACGGATTCAGGAAGACCGGGCGAGCGGTTTGCGCCCCTTTTTGGTTGTGGGAAATGCCGGTTCTACCAATCTGGGGGCCGTGGATCCCCTGGATGAGATCAGCCGGATAGCCAGCACTCACGGTCTGTGGTTTCATATCGATGGCGCCTATGGGGGTTTTTTCTTAATCACACCATATGGCCAGGAAAAAATGAAAGGTATTGAAAAGGCAGATTCCGTTGTTCTGGATCCACACAAGGGTTTGTTCCTGCCCTACGGCACGGGCATGGTACTGGTGAAGGATGTTCGTCACCTCCTGGCCGCCAATAGTTTTGAGGCACATTACATGCAGGATTCCCGGGAACATCAGGAAGAATATTCTCCTGCCGAGCTATCCCCCGAGCTCAGCAGACATTTCCGGGGTCTTAGAATGTGGCTCCCTCTGAAATTGCATGGGCTGGAGCCATTCCGGAACAACCTGAAGGAAAAAATTTTACTGGCCCGGTATTTTTACTGGAAAATCAGAGCGCTGGGATATGACACAGGACCATATCCAGATCTGTCCATCGTGGGATTTCGATATATTCCAGCTCAAGGGGATGCCAATGAATGGAATATGAATCTGGTCAGACACATTCACCAGGATGGACAGGTATTTATCTCCAGTACCTATATCAAGGATATTTATGTCATCCGATGTGCGATCCTGTCCTACAGGACACACCGCGATAGGGTCGATCAGTTACTATCCATCATCGGGGACTATACTCGCAAATACGGTTGATTCATCAATCGTGACACAAAAAAACCATGGGCAGTTTCACCTACCCATGGTTCATAGATTAATTAAACCTTAGTTGTGGAACTAATCTAATTCATGGTAAATTATAGCTTCACGAACTGGCCGGATCTGCCCCCTGCTATGACCACATAGGTTCCGGATCTCAGTCTCGGTATCTGAATATTCTGGCCACGATAAATACCCACCTTAGCAAAGCGACCACTCTGAGTGAAAATCTGATAAATGGTTCCTGAAGGTACGTCGGAGAGTTTGATATAATTCCTGGCAGGGTTGGGTGTTACCGTTAATTTCGTTGGGTCTGGTTTTGTTTCCGGTTCCGGTTCCGGTTGAACAGGTGTATTATCTGTGAGATCAGGTTTGGGTTCGCTATTGGCTTCCAGACCTTCCTCTTCTTCCTGGGCACTACAATCTGAAACATTGAACACCGATAATTCAGAACTGTAGAATGCGCCGGATTTGGTATTTACTTTCACAAAAATCGAAGCTTCTTTCCCACTGGTTTTGAAAGTGGAGACGTATTTCTTGCTGGCCTGCGGGCTAAGACTAGCCACTCGGGCGAATGGTTTATTATCAATGCTCTGATAGACCTCCAGGTTTTGGATGTAGTTGGTATTGGAAGCAGTCCAGGTAGCTTCGAGCGAAGTACAATTACTTTGGCCCCGGAGCTCGAGATTTTGGATTTCAACCACTTGTGGTGCGGGGCAATTTTTAGTTCCATTATCCTTATCCCACCCACATCCGGAAGAACGACCGGCTTTGGCATAATCCCAGGTCATAAACCAGGCATCGTAGCTCCTGGTGGAACCAAAACTGTACTTGCCTTTCTGGTAGCCAAAACCCATTCTCCAATTGTCATCATAGGTACATTTCAGGAAATTCTCCCGGTGACCATTTTGGCAGCAAACCAGGTCATCGTACATCATACCAAAAATGGCCCACTCAATCGCCCCTTCAATAGTTTTACTTGTATTGATCGCAATATTTTCTGAATAACCTGTCAGACAACTTCCCCAGTCACCTACTTGCTCCGATAAACGGGAAACAGGGCTGCCAGTGCAGGAAGATTGATGTGTAAACTGGTTGCAGGATATCATTTTGCAACTGTGGTTCTGAGCAGCATTGCTCACACTTTCCGCAAGTGGAACATCGACCAGTTGAATATCATAGGCAGCAGAATATGCGTTTCGGAGCGCTGTAATGATCTTGTGTGCATAGTCCACCGCATCGGTATAGTGGCCAGGGTGCACATAATCCCCAATTTTGGTATTTCCAAAAGCCTTCCGCTCCCTTGCGATGGCATCGTTCACATTGTCAGAAAACGACTTGTTGAAATCATACGCTACATCCCTGGTGGGGTTAGGTACACAAATCCTGCGGGTTTGGATCACGTGGTCCAGGTCCTGATGTACTCCGGGGCCAAAAATCTGTATTTCCTGGCCAATGGTTTCCGGGGTAAAAAACCCAACAGCTAACGCCAAAAGAAGTAGGACGTGTAGTTTTTTCTTCATAAAGTTGTCAGTTTTCTTAATTTCTTGTTAATCAATTCCAACAATAGGAACTTTAAATTTGTTAAATTATTGAACACGAAAGTGTTAAACTCTGAAAATTAACATATACAGAAAACCGTTTTATGTTAATTTTCTAACCGCCGGCTTTCTTTACATTGGTATATCCGGCGTACTTCAACAATTCAATGACCTTATCTCTGTGATCTCCCTGGATTAGAATTTCACCTTCTTTTACCGAACCGCCAGTGCCACATTTCCGCTTCAATTCTTTTCCCAGTTCTGCCAGATCAGATTCCGCACCTACAAAGCCCTGAACACGTGTGATGATCTTATTGCCTTTTATCCGGTCCAACCACACGCGTAACCTTTGATTATCAGGCGACAATGTTTCTTCTGCTTCTTCTTCAAAAAAGCGTTTGGTGAATTCCGGATCAGTGGAATAAACAGTTCTTTTCTTCTTTCTGGACATGCTGTCATTTGAAATGGGAGAAAAGGGGAATTTTCTGACGGTAAAGAAATTAATTTGCGGTGAAGACACCAAATATATAGGAAGTTTTATACCCGTTTTTTTAAATTTTTTTTGCCTTTCGAATAAGATATTCCAAAATAAACAGATGTTAAAACCCCACCATTTTGATTTAACATATGGCCAATATCTGGCATATTTCTGATATTACACCGATTAATAGACGAAATATGAAATAGAATGTGAACTTTTAAATTCATTATGACTTGTATTCAAAAAGACCAGAATGATTGCAGATAAAGTATTTATGGTGCGGCCTGCCCGATTCCGATTCAACCCCGAGACAGCAGCCAACAATGCATTTCAGCAACCGGTAGAAGAAAGTCCCTCGACCATACAGAATATTGCCCGGACGGAATTTGATGCGCTGGTCAATTTGATGAGGAAACATAATATAGAAGTTGACGTGTGGGAGGATGACGGAAAGGAAGACAGACCGGATGCCATTTTCCCCAACAATTGGTTCAGTACGCACCCAGGCCATATGCTGGTCACTTACCCTATGTTTTCCCCCGCCAGAAGACGAGAACGGGTGGCAGCCTTTATTCAACACATCGTCCACCGCTATCAGGTACTGAGTCATTTGTCGCTCGAGTATTTTGAATCCATAGATAAGTATCTGGAAGGAACCGGAAGCCTCGTCATTGACCATGAGTATGGCCTGGTCTATGCCAACAGAAGCCCGAGGACCGATCCCGTACCGTTTCAACGGTTCTGCCAATTATTGGGTTATACGCCGGTTTTGTTTGACGCTGCGGATTCCCGGGGCATCCCGGTGTATCATACGAACGTAGTAATGGGCATTGGCAGGGGCTATATCCTGATCAATCGTTCTGCCGTAGCCACAGAAGATTGGACCCGACTGGAATTTTATTTTCAACAATCCGGAAAAACCATCCTGGAAATTGATGAAGATCAAATGAATCAATTCGTGGCCAATGTGGCCTTTCTGAACAACAGAGCCCATAAACCCTATATCGTAATGTCCGAATCTGCGTACAACGCACTGTATTCCAATCAAAAAAAGAAATTATTACATTTCGGCACGATCATTCACAGTGATATCAGCACCATCGAAAAAGTAGGTGGTGGCAGCGTCAAGTGCATGATCGCGGAGAATTATCTGAGTCATCGGAAACGTTAGACCGAATCCGGGGGATGAGAATGATATTCCATCCACAATAACCACACCCCAAAGCCTTGTCGTAACATTGACCTGGCCTGGATCCGATTGAAAAAAAGGGAACTATTTTCATCCCATCGTGTTTTTGATTTCTATAAAACCCTGATCGGATTGAAACCGGAATTTGGATGAATATGGTAAAATTACCAGAGGACTTTAAAATAGGATTGACTCTTTCAGGCGGCGCTTCGTATGGTATTGCGCATGTGGGCGTGCTCAAAGCGCTCCGGGAATTTGGCATTGAGCCCAATGTGGTGTATGGCACCAGTGCTGGTGCAATCGCTGCGGTATTATATGGTTCAGGAGCCAGTATTTCGGATATGCGCCGCTTTATCGAAGGAAATAAAATGATGAGTATGAGGAGACTTCGTGTCTCTGCGAAAGGATTCATTCCACCCACCTACCTGGAAAACCGACTTTCCGAATTTGTGCCATATAAATATCTGGAAGAATTACCACGAAAAGCCATGATTGGTGCGACCAATCTGGAAACAGGTCTGCACAACACGTTGGAAACGGGCCCCATTTCTACTGCTGTGGCCGCTTCCTGCGCCATCCCTGTATTTTTCACTCCGATCGACCACCAGGGAAGTTTGTATGTAGACGGCGGTGTTTCCAATAATATGCCTGCCCGGCCTTTGCAGGATCACTGTGACTTCATCATCGGATGTGATGTCGTGGAAACCCGACCATTGGATCGCAAAAATTTCAACGGTTTTCGGAGTATCCTGGAACGAACCTTGACCATTTCTCTGACCAACCGAACTTTGTTCAATTACCCGGCCTGCGATTATGTGATCCGTCCTCAGGGCTTATCGCGTTATGGAAAATTTGACTTGAGCAGGACCGAAGAATTTATCAATACCGGCTATTATCAGACCCTTATCGACCTTCCCCGCATTCTGGAAAATATGAAATTAAAACTCCGACGGTACATGAAGGAGAAAAGCCCTTATTTTTCCCCGAAAAACGACTCGTTTTCCTCAGTGCCGACCGACCGGCTAGTTCAGCATCACTGAAAAAGCCCTGCCGTCATCCAGATCTACCTGTATGTCCTGTTTCAAAGTGGTAGCCAGCGAAATACCTACATAATCCACATTGATAGGAAATAATTTATGAGCCCGATCTACGAGTACAGCGGCTTCGAGTCGACCGGGAATAATGCTCATCAGTGGTTTGGTGGCATAGTACAACGTCCTGCCACTATTAGCCACATCATCCACCATAATAATGGTCTGACCGGATAATTCTGCGGGATCGACTGACATGGTGACTTCCTGATCCAGCGGATGGGCTGCATTGACCCGGACATTAATCAGGATGATTTCCGTGTCACTGACCGCCTGGATTTCTTTCTGAATCAGCTTGGCAAACCGGAATCCGTTATTGTTCACCCCCATCAGATAGATCATTCTCTGATCAAAATTGTGTTCCAGAATTTCTATAGCCAGTCGCTTAATTTTCTGGCGTACTTGTTTATGGGATATAATTTCCATGAATCAACGCTTATTTTTATGTCCGGAATTTGGGCTAAATTATTCAAAATTTCACTCTATTTGCTGTTTATTTGATATATATTGATCAACCAATGGACAGGAAAACGCACACAACCATAAAACCAATGCAACATTTCCTGATCCGGAAATCCGGGATATGAAAACTGAGCAATTCATATTTATACTGCTTCTGATCGGGGTTATTTACTTTTCTTATAGGCTGTATGCCCGGATTTGGCGTAATATCCATCTGGGGCAGAAGGAAGTGATCAGGGATCAACCGGCGCGGCGATTCCGGAATATGATTTTAGTGGCTTTGGGTCAGAAAAAAATGTTTAAGCGCCCCATTCCAGCCATTTTCCATCTGTTTATTTATGTGGCCTTTCTTCTCACACAAGTCGAATTAATTGAGATTCTCCTGGATGGGATTACCGGTCGACACCGGATTTTTGCAACCACGCTGGGTGGATTTTATACATTTGTGATCGGGTTCATAGAAATACTATCGTTGCTGGCTCTGGTGGCCACTATAGTATTTATTATCCGCAGGGTCATCCTCAAGGTGCGCCGGTTCCAGCAGGTCGAAATGAAAGGCTGGCCCACTCGTGATGCGCTGATTATTCTGACACTGGAATTTGTACTGATATTGGCCATTTTCACGATGAACACTACCGATGTAGTACTTCAAGGCCGAATTCCCGCACAGTATCCTAATACCGGATCGTTACCAATCTCCGGCTGGCTGGGGCCTATATTGTGGAATGGATGGAGTACTGAGACCCTCATCGTACTGGAGCGTCTGGGCTGGTGGCTGCATATCCTGGTGGTAATGGGATTTTTACTCTATCTCCCTGTATCCAAACACCTTCACATTCTGATGGCTTTTCCCAATACCTGGTTTGCCCGGCTGGAGCCCCCCGGTAAAATGCAAAATATGCCGGAAATCATGACTGAGGTGCAGTCCATGCTGGGCCTCGCTGAGGATGAACCGGCAGAACCGGAAGGTGAATTACCCGAATTTGGAGCGGGGGATATTATGGATCTGAGATGGAAAAATCTTATGGACGCCTATACTTGTACCGAATGCGGCAGGTGCACAGCGGTATGTCCGGCACATATTACAGGCAAAAAATTATCCCCTCGAAAAATCATGATGGACGTGCGGGACCGGACGGAAGAAGTGGGTCGGGCCCTGGACCTCAATCCCGAATGGACAAAGGAAAATTACGATGATGGGAAAAATCTCTTTGACCGGATCAGCCCGGAGGAATTGCACGCCTGTACGACCTGCAATGCCTGTGTAGAAGCCTGCCCTGTGTTGATCAATCCGTTGGAGATCATCCTCCAGATGCGCCGCTACGAAATACTGACACTGGCCTCCGGACCAGCGGACTGGACCCCCATGTTCAATAGTCTGGAGAATTCCGGTGCGGTGTGGCAGGTCCAGGAAGACCGGGAGGCCTGGACAAAAACCGAATCAGAGGATTGAACCCCTGACGTAATGTTTATGTAAACCGATAGATAAAATTGCAACTGAGATGAATGTAAAAACTATGGCGGAAATGCAAGCCTCCGGTGAAAAGCCTGAAATCCTGTTTTGGGTGGGTTGTGCCGGTAGCTTTGACAGCCGTTCCCAGCAAATCAGCCGGAAGTTGGTTGAAATCCTGAACGAAGCTTCTATATCTTTTGCGATCCTTGGGAATGAAGAAATGTGTACCGGTGATCCAGCGAGAAGAGCCGGGAATGAATTTGTGTTTCAGATGCTGGCACTGCAGAATATCCAAACGCTCAATGAATATGAAGTACGAAAGATCGTAACCATCTGCCCCCATTGTTTCAATGTGCTGAAAAACGAATATCCAGCACTGGGGGGTGAGTATGATGTAATCCATCACAGCCAGTTGTTGAAGACCCTGCTGGACGAGGGGCGGATCAAAGTGAAAGGGGACATTTTCAAAGGCAAAAAAATCACCTATCACGATTCCTGCTACCTCGGACGGGCCAATGGTGTATATGAAGCCCCCCGGGACGTCCTCGAACATTTGGATAATGAACTTGTTGAAATGACCAGGTCCCGGTCCAATGGGCTATGTTGCGGTGCTGGAGGAGCACAAATGTGGAAGGAGGACGAACCGGGAAACAAAAGGATCAATATCGAGCGGACGGAAGAAGCCATCGAAACCGGGGCAGAAATTATTGCGGTCAATTGCCCTTATTGTCTGACCATGATGTCGGATGGAGTGAAAGCGAAAGAAAAACAGGACAGTATTATGGTGTACGATATAAGTGAATTAATTTTGCAGAACCAGAAGTAGAAAAAATCATGAATACTATAAAGGCGAATACCCTTAGGGACGAAGCCCGGATCTGGATCTACCAGGCAGACCGGATACTGAATGGGCAAGAGGTAGCCTGTATCAACAAGAAGCTGGAGAAATGGCAGAGTGAATGGAATACCCATGGCAAAACTCTGTACAACGATGCCTGGGTAGAAGATAATCTTTTTCTGATCCTGGCAGTGGATGAATCACGTCAGCCGGCCAGTGGATGTTCTATAGATTCCTCCGTACACTTCATCCGGAAGTTGGGTGCCCGGATCAACGTGGACTTTTTTGACAGAATGAATTTTGCCTATCAGGATAATGGTGGACATACCCAACTGACCACCTCCAAAGAATTGCCAAAATTATATGAAAAAGGACTGGTCGATGACGAAACCCTTTTTTACGACACCACCCGCAACACAAAAGGTGATTGGAAGCGAGGTAAACTCATACCCTTGAAGGACAGTTGGCACAAAAGATTTTTGTAGCTATCGAATTATTTTGACGGGATTGTGATTAATATATCAGAACGGCGCCTTCTGGAAAAACAGCGGTCAGCCCAGAATGCAGTGGCCGTGGATTTAATCAAACCAAACACCTATGCTTAAAAAAGTCAAAAAATGGCTCGGAATTGAGGGCGTACGGATCAACGTCGATGTACCTTCCGAAATCTTTCTTCATGAAAAAAAAATCAGCGGTTTGCTCCTTTTGGAAAGTAAACAGGATAGCGAGATCAGTGAGATTCGCCTCAGGCTCATCGAAAAATACAGCCGTGGAAGAAAGCAGAATAAGCTGATAGATGAGTATATCCTGGGCACCCAGATCATTCAATCCCCCATCCGGGTATTGGCCAATGAGATCAGAGAAGTACCCTTTGACCTCTATTTTGAACCACTGAAATCAGAAATGGACCATCTCGAATCCCGGAACATAATACTAAAAGGTCTGGTTCGCTCCGCCAAATTTCTTCGAAAGGTCCAGTCCCAGTTTCGCATCGAAATCGAAGCCGATGTGAAAGGAATGGCCATCAGTCCTTTGGTCAAAAAGGAAGTGAGAATTATTTGAAAGGGAAGAACAATTCAGGAAGTAGTAGAGGTAGGTAAACATGGGGCTCATAGAAATACGGATTTAATTGTCGTAGTAAAGCTGATTTCGTTCATATCCGTCTATCCATTCCGCACATTTCAGCCAGTGAAGCAGCCGGTGACAGGGGCAGAAAAATATTGCCATTGGAACGTCTGTAACCTGAGAACTGCTTATGAGTTAGGCCCCGTGTTTCATGCCATTGAAAACCTGAAATATAAATGATTTTCTACGGACTATATTGCGATTGTGAGAGCTGGGTGTGAATGGCTCTGCGCTTTAATCATTCACAATTTCCCGAGCTGCGCACCCACTTTTTCCAAAAGCCATGAATAAGATACGATTTCATGATCCGATTCCAATTGACGCTGAATATCATGCCATTTACCTTTTTCCCAGTCCGGTGTTTTGGTGATATGGGTCAGAAGATTGATGAACTTCTGATGACGTTGGTATTTTTCTCTGGAAAGTGCCTGTTTTTTCCGTCTCAGGTAGGTGCTGAAAGTCGCTAGAAAATTGGAAAGCAGATCAAATTCTTCCAATTCGTAATAGGTAGCAGCCAAAATCAATTTGGATTGAAGGTTGTAGGACAGACTGATGTAATCCACATTCATCAGATATTCAATAACCTGATCGTAATCCTTCCGATTGAATGCAATCTGGCCAAGACTGAGCATCATCGTTGATTCCCGCGTATCATCCTTCAGATATACCGAATAATTCTGCGCAAAATCGACCGCCCATTCATATTCCTGGAGCCGGATAGCAATCAGAATAATGTTCCGATAAGTGGTCGCAGCCAGATGTTCGTGTTCGATGAGCATATCTTCGCGAATCATGACCTGGTACCAGTTGAGCGCTTCACGATAAAAAGCGGGATGATTCTGATTGATCTTACCAATGCAATAAGACAAGGCGATCGTAATGAGTTCCCGGACATACATATTGCCCCGGGGAGAATCGATGCTGATCAGTCCCTCTTTGAGTCTGTAATACATTTCATCCCCCTGATCTCCCTGGTAGGTCAGTACGGCATATTGGTACAACCTGATCAGAGGGTACTCATCCATTTTACCAGAATTGATCAGTTCAAAAATCACTTCCAGAAAAGGAAGTTCTTTTTCAAAACGGATATATTTCTGCCGGGTAAAAATACTGAGTGCCAACCGAAGTTTCTCCAGGACAAAAAAGGCGTTGAGATTTTCATCGATCCGATTGATATTGCTCTTCTTCCAGGCAGACCCGGACCGGTATTCGTTTTCATAGCCCAACTCTTCAAGCCGGAAACGCTCGAGATATCCGGGTTCGCCAGCCAAATCGGATTCGTAAAACATCTTGACCGACTTGCCAATCTCTTTTTTCACCAGATCATGATCAAATACCCGGTCTTTGAGAAACTTAAGATAATGTAACCTTCGGTCCATCGCAGATTCCTGGAGCTGGAAGGTACTCAGGACCGATTCGATATTATTCATCAGGTCTGCGCACATTTTACGGAATGTCTGATCTTTAAATGACTTCCCCGGATGCAGTTGATCCCAAACCAACCGTCGGTCCAGTGTGCCTGAAGCATAATCAAGATGGTCTGTGATGATCCGATACAGCCGGTAGGTCAGGGTTTCCTCCCCGCCTGAAAAAGAGGTCAGCAGGGAAGCCATACGCTGCCGCACCGCCGGGGTTAACCCATTCAGGATTTGAAATACTTTTGTATTCTCCATAAAAGCACAAAATAATCATTTAACCGCATTCACGAATGTCGCCGCTTTGTTTGGAACCATTGTCCAGTGCGCACACCAATTCCACTCCCGGGTCATTACCACTATCGGTCCGGATAAATTTAACATTCCCCCTACAAAAGAATCCCCTAATTTATCCTATAATTTATAATATTCCGTATCTTGCATGAAATTATGATACCATGGACCTACGAAATCCCCAAAGATTAGTCCTGTCTGCTATACTCTTGTGGCTGGGGTTGTTCGTATTGTCCACCCTGAACGCACAACCGCTCCCTTATTATAAGTCGGAAAAAATAATCGTCGGTGAGACCTGGATGAAAAATGTCCATGCATCACAATCCCCCAGGGTTCTGCGATCTCCGGCCATCGGAAGCGCCTACTTCAATAAGGCTGGAAGTGGTTATCTGTTGACTTACAACAATCTGGGTGTCGCAGAATATGATACCATCGTATTTATAGCCGATGGTGAAATCCAGGCTTTTGCGCTGAAAAATCAATTAATCCACACCCGGGAAGATTACTTTATAGTCAATGCCGGAGAAAGCGTATTGCTGGATGTCCTGGAAAATGACGAATCCTATTCGAATATTACGCTCAGGGATGTACCTTTTGAAGAGTGCATTACGGCTACCGTACAGGGCAATAAGATTCGTCTTGAAACCGACATGCCGGGTCTTACTTATTTTTATTATACAGCCTGTGACGATGCCGGACATTGCGATGAAGCCAGGGTTACCGTCTATGTCATGGATCCCAAAACCAATCGGAATACCATTGTATTATCCGAAGTGGCCGAACAACAGCTTACACTCCCATTACCCGGTCCTGATTTCCAATTAGTCCGATCTACCGTTGACCATGTATATCCGGATGGAACCGGAAAATTTGATGTGGATTTTTTCCATCGCGATATGGGAGAAAACGAAATATTGTTTGAAAATCCTGATGGGGAAAGCCTGTTATATAGCATTAATTTTATTGACAAATGGGGTGAAAACAGGATCAATACCTGCGATATGATTTTCCTCCATCCCGGAAAACCAGTCGAGGTGGATTTGACCCGGAACGACTTATGGACCAATGTGTACAGCGTCCAGTCGGTATCGCCGAATATTCAGGTCAAACGGACCGGGGGCGGCCGGGTACTCATCACTCCCAATCCTGGATTCTCAGGCAAAGCCCAGTTCAATTATGTGACCTGTGCATATCCGCGCTGTGATACCACGATGGTAAATGTTTTTGTAGATCATTTTCAGCCTGCAAAAGATCAATTTGACTTCTACGTGGATCCATCCGTTCCTTACCATATTCCATTTTTCACGCCGACGCAGGATTACCAGCTAACCGTTATAGATCAACCGGATCAGGGAAACCTGGAGGTGTCAGTTGAAGGCAACTCTCTTATTTACACACCTAACAGTGAATTTAAGGGAGAAGACCGGGCTCGAATCCAATACAGCTATAAAACACCCGGGGGGTACTTTGAAAGTTTACATTACATCCGCTTTTTACCCTCTTCCCACCCTTTCCGGGGCCAATGCTCGGATTGCGTGTGGCCAGGAGATGCGGACGGCAATGGAATGGTCGATCTGGCCGATGTCAAGCCCATTGCCCGATATCTGGGAGAAATGGGAACTACCCGGTCAGAAGGCACAGTATGGAAAGGGCAATGGAGTTCGGTCTGGCTGAATTTTGAAAATAACAAATTGCATCATGCGGATGCCAACGGTGATGGAATTATTTCACAGGAAGATCTGCAGGTCATCTCCAATTTTTATGGCAAAACCCATGGATTATATGCTGATCCCGTAACCTGGATGGATGTACCGATTGACATTATCCATTCCAAAGATTATATTTCTCCAGGAGATGACATGATTTTCGAGTTTTATGTAGGGGATGCGCAGCATCGACTGTTCAATGTGACCGGTTTTTCCACCGAAATCGACGTGGAAGGACATCACATTATCCCTTCCAATATAGAAGTGATCCGGGATGAAGAAAACTGGCTGAAAGGTCATCAGCCCACGATGTCCATTAAGGCTATGTCAGCAGATAACGGTCAGGTAGCTGCAGGAGAATACCGAACCCGGTCCGTCGGTGTGCAGGGGTATGGAACGGCGTTGAAACTACGCATTATCGTGGAGGATGAGGTGGAAGGTTTCCGAAGCCTGCGTGCCAAATCCAATGGTCTGAAATTCATCTTCCGGAATATGAAGATCCACACGCAGAATGGAGTGATTCATCTGCCCGAACAAGAAATTGAAATACCGGTAAAACCCGCCGGAGAACCGGAACCAGACAACCTGAAGGAACCGAAGGTGTTTCCTAATCCGGCCAAAGATGAAATCACGATCCACTGGCCTGAAACCGGAACCCAGTCCTCATTGGAAGTCATTGGGTTACAGGGCAAGCAATATAAACACTATGAGCTTGAGGCCGACGTCAGAGGTGGTAAAATGATGATCGATTACCTACCGGCAGGTATTTATATCCTGAGGTGGAAATCGGGTGATAAGGTCTGGAACGAAAAATTAACTATCGTTAACTGAAACGCTGAATGATCCTTCTGACCGCCGGTAGATAGGATTTGCCGAAGAGATTAAGGTGTACCATCAAATAATATAATTGATAAATTTCGATCCGTTCTGTCCACCCCGGTTCAAGCGGATAAATATTTTCATATACGGATTGAAAGGATTCAACTGGAATACCGGAAAACAATCGCATCATGGCCAGGTCCATTTCTCTGTGTCCAAAATACGGGCAGGGATCAATCAGTAGGATGCCTTTATCAGTCGGAAGCACATTACCACTCCAAAGATCGCCATGTATGAGAGCCGGACGTTCGATTGGCATAAGTTCAGGTAGATTACCCAACAACCTTTCCCAATCCTCCGTGTCCCTGGAGGTTAACCAACCATGCTCCCGGGCCATATACCACTGCGGTAATAATCTGTTGTCGCGATAAAAAGGCACCCAGTTGTTTCTGGTTGAATTGACCTGGCGCAACGAACCGATAAAATTATCTGTTCCCCCGAAAACTTCCTGCGAAATCAGATGCATCCGTGCCAGGCTTTGAAAAAATTCAACCCAATCGGAATCTGTCACCCGAACGGTTTTTTCATAAAACGGCATCACTAAACACGCATCCCGAGCGTTTTCTGCATGACGTATATCAGAGGGGATTATCTTAACTCCCCTGGATCTCATCATCTCCAGACCATGAAATTCTGTAGTGATGATTTCTTTGGGCTGGCCGGGTTTGTTTACTTTGACAAACCATGCTCTGTTTCCATTTCCGGACAATCTGAAACTGTCATTGATGTCACCACCATGTACCGGTGTGATCCGGTCGGCAGGTATCTCCAATACATCGAGCAGGGACCGCAGACGAGGGTTCATTACAATCGGCGGGAATTTACGATGTCCAGCAGATCATCCCGGTAAATCTTTCCGATTGGAAGCTTTGTTTTCTGACCGTTGATTTCAATTTCCACGTTATTCCCGATGACCGATTGGATTTTATCCAGATTGATAATGTATGATCGGTGTATTCGTCTGAAATTCTGCTGAGGCAATTTGGTTTCAAGGCTTTTCATGGTTTGCAGGGTGACAATCCGCGATTTAGCTGTTTTAATTATGACATAATCTTTCAGCCCTTCGATGAAAAAGATTTCATCATAAAATAAGCGGTGCAGCTTTTTATCCGACTTCACAAAGATGCTCTGATCAAAAGCTTCTGCGTTTTTGCCTACTTCGCTGCGGATCCGATCCACAGCTTTGGCAAATCGTTCCTTGCTGATCGGCTTAAGCAGATAATCCAGCGCATCCAGCTCGAAGCCTTCCAGTGCATATTCCTTGAAGGCAGTGGTAAATACCACAAGAGGCGGATTGTCGAGGATTTTCAGGAAATCGATGCCGTTCAACTGTGGCATCTGAATATCCAGAAACATAACATCCACTTTATTCTCCTTCAGTAATTTATTGGCCTCCATGGCATTTTTGCAGGTTCCGATCAGCTCAAAATCCTCGTAATCCTGCAAATAGGTCTCCAGAATTTCCTGTGCCAGGGGTTCGTCGTCCACGATGATGGTATTGATCATAATTCGTTCATTTTTAAAATTTTATATTCAGCTCCACTCTGAACCGGTCTATATTCCGGTTGATTTCCAGATGGTGTTGTCCGGGATAGATTAACTTGAGACGCCGGCGTACATTTTCCAGACCAATCCCCCCGCTTCCGCCCTGGAAACGGTGAAGGTGAATTTGCGGAGATACCGTGTTCTCGATTTCAAATAACAATTCATCTTCCAATATATGAAAATGTATCCGAACATATCCTTTATCGACATTATTGACCCCGTGCTTGAAAGCATTCTCTACAAAGGTAATGAAGAGCAAAGGGGCGACCGACTTTCCGTCCGGATCCCCTTTTACCGTAAAAACAATTTCGTTGTTCGTCCCCTTCCGGAATTTTTCCAGATCCAGGTAATTTTTCAGATAATTAATTTCCTGTTCCAGAGACACCCGGTCCTCATTGCAATCATACAACATATACCGCATGATCTCAGAAAGTTTCAGAATAAGATCGGGCGCTTCGTCAGATTTTTTCAACGACAAAGCATAGATGCTGTTGAGGGTATTGAACAGAAAATGCGGATTGATCTGTGTCTTAAGAAAATTGAGTTCAGTCTCGATGTTGGTGGTGTACAGTTCCAGAACTTCCGACCTCTTTTTCATCCAGTCGACTATAATCGCATAAATCAGTGAAATAATCGCCACAAAAAATTCCAGGAGAATAATGGAACTGACGTTGGTATAATACAAATTGATCCGGTCAGGATAATTGCGGTAGATCAGGAGTTGGAGGCTTATATAGACCGGGGTAATCAGCACAATCCCCATGATGAGAAAAACCACATAGAGGAAGGTTTTCCTGGTAAACAGGTATTGCGGTATCAGGTACAACATATTGGCATAGGCGATGGCGGCAAAAAAAATCGTCAGTACCAGATTCGAAAGAATATTGGTAGTCACATCCAGTTCGCCCCGGTCCAGGATAATCAGCGCTATGAGGAATACGATCCAGAAAATGATATGGATCGGACCTGAATAGCGGGCGGCGTATGAGTACACCGGAGCACCCCTGTAATATTTATTATCGCGGACTGAATTCACCATGATGACGCTAAAGAATGCAAAATAATTAGGTACAAAAATATTTTTATACGATATTTCCTTAAATTTAGACGAACCATATCCGGCTGGAATACTAACAATGCCGGGGAAAGGGTATTTTTCTCATACTTTAAATGGAATAAAACCGATGAATGTTTTTTTATTTCCCGGTCAGGGCGCACAATTTTCCGGGATGGGAAAAGGGATGTATGAAAGTTCTCCTTTGGCCCGTAAAAAATTTAAAGAAGCCAATGAAATTTTGGGATGGGACATCGACCTGATGATGTTCGAAGGAACGGAGGATGAGCTCCGGCAGACCAGAGTCACGCAACCTGCTATTTTTATACATTCCGTCATCACGGCTTTGGTCAAAGGACAGGGAATCGTACCTGAAATGGTTGCCGGTCATTCACTGGGTGAAATTTCAGCGCTCACCGTTGCCGGAACGCTGAGTTTTGAGGATGGATTGTTGCTCGTTAATGAACGGGCGCTGGCCATGCAGGATGCCACCGATGAAACCGAAGGAACGATGGCCGCTATTCTTGGCCTGGAAGACGCTATTATCGAGGAGATATGTGCCTCGGTGGACGATGTAGTCGTTGCAGCCAACTACAATTCTCCTGGCCAACTCGTCATTTCGGGGTCGGTGACCGGGATAGAGGCAGCGGTCCAAAAGCTCAACGAAGCCGGAGCCCGGCGGGCACTGATTCTCAACGTCGGCGGCGCATTTCATTCTCCACTGATGGAATCGGCTGAAGACAGGCTGGCCGAAGCGATCGAACAGATAGAATTTCATCCGCCTTCCTGCCCGGTATATCAAAATGTGACCGCGGCGCCGACCACCGATCCGGAGCTCATCCAGGAAAATCTGATTAACCAGCTGACCTCCCCGGTAAAATGGAAACAAACTATGATCGAAATGCTGGCAGATGGGGGCAGTAAATTCTATGAAGTAGGTGGAAAAGGCGGGATTCTACAGGGCATGCTGAAAAAGGTTGATCGGAATGTCCAAACATTTTCGCTGTAAATGTGTATTTTTAATTGCCAGCGCGTAAGACCAATGAACCAGATTATTTTATGGAGATATTTCAGCTGACATGAAAAATGGGCTTAAAACCGGAAAACTGTTGTTAGCGGATCCTTTCATGGTGGATTCCAATTTCAAACGTGCGGTGATCCTTTTATGCGATTGCCATTACGAAGGATCGCTGGGTTTTATCATGAACAAGCCCATGGATATTAAGGTGGAAGAACTGCTTGAGGATTTTCCGGAAAAGGATATGAATCTGTATTTCGGTGGCCCTGTAGCCCACGATACCATCCATTTTATCCACCGAAAAGGCGACCTGGTGGAAAACAGTGTGGAGGTGGATGATGGCATTTTCTGGGGTGGAGAATTTGAAAAAGTTAAGTTTTTACTGAAGAATAAACTGATTACTTCCAACGACATCCGTTTTTTCATCGGATACGCCGGTTGGTCACCAGGTCAGCTCGAAGAAGAACTGGCCTACAAATCCTGGGTACTTGCCAATATGGATAAAAATTATCTGTTCTCCGGAAAAAATACAGACCTTTGGTCACAGGCCATGAACAACAAGGGCGGGCATTTCGAAGTGATTGCCAATATTTCCGATTTTTCTAATCTAAACTGATACCGTTTGATTGCAGTGCGTGGATTGAGTCTCTATTTTGGAGATCGAATACTTTATGACCAAATCAATTTCACCTTCCGGGATGGTGAGAAATACGGACTGGTCGGCCGAAACGGAACCGGAAAGACCACCCTGCTCAAGATCCTGACCGGAGAAACGGCGCCCACCACCGGTGAAATCGACATTCCCGGACACTATACCATCGGATATCTGAGTCAGCACCTGAACGTGGACGAATCCCTGACTGTCCGTGAAAATGCGAATCTCGCCTTCGAGGTGATCAATGAGACCGAGGACCGACTTGAGCGGCTGAATGAAGTCCTGGCTGACAGGGAGGACTATGAAAGCGAGTCGTATCATCAGCTCATACAACAAATTTCCGATCTGACCGAACGGTTGAGTTACCTCGGTGCTGAAAACCGGGACGGGGAAATCGAAAAAGTGTTAAAAGGTCTGGGGTTCACTTCAGCAACCATGGATCAGTTAACGGGCCAGCTCAGCGGAGGCTGGAAAATGAGAGTCCAACTGGCACAAATGCTGTTGCGATCTCCCTCAGTCCTGCTGTTGGATGAACCAACCAATCATCTGGATATCGATTCGATCATCTGGCTGGAACGATTTCTCAAAAATTATCCAGGTATCGTGGTACTGATCTCACATGACAAGCAATTCCTGGACAATATCATCACAAACGTTTATGAACTTCAGCTGGGTCAGATCGAGTATTACGCCACCAACTACTCCAGATACCTGATCGAAAAGGAAGAGCGGATGCGGATACGTCAGGCCGCTTATGAAAACCAGCAAAAGCTGATCGCTGAAAAACAAAAAACCATCGAACGTTTCAGGGCCAAAGCCACCAAAGCCTCCATGGCCCAGTCCATGGAAAAAATGCTCGACAAAATCGAACGGCTGGAAGAAGTCGTGGAAGACCATTCGCATATCAGCCTGCATTTTCTGCCCGTTCGTCGATCCGGACAGGAAGTAGTAAAAGTGGTCGATGCGGGAAAGTCATTTGGATCCCATCAGGTGTTCAGTGAAGTAAATATGGAGATCCTGAGAGGGGACCGGATCGCTTTCGTGGGTCAGAACGGACAGGGCAAATCAACCCTGACCAAAATCATTGTGGGAGAATGGAAACAGACCGAAGGGGAAGTTAAACTGGGCGTGAACGTGGACCTGGGGTATTTTGCTCAGAATCAGGTGGAATTTTTACCGGAAAATGAAACACCACTATCCTACATGGAGGCACAGGCTCCGGCCAGTATGAGAACAAAAGTCAGATCAATCCTCGGTTCATTTATGTTTAGTGGCGAAGAGGTGGAAAAGAAAATAAAGGTATTGTCGGGAGGTGAAAAGACCAGGCTCGCCCTGGCTCGAATGCTTCTGTTTCCGGTAAATTTCCTCGTGCTCGATGAACCGACTCACCACCTGGACATGCAGACCAAATCCATTTTACGTCAGGCACTGGAATCCTACGACGGAACCCTGCTGATCGTATCACACGACCGGGATCTGCTGTCCGGACTGACCAACAAGACCTACGAATTCCGGGATGGACAGGTCCTGGAATATCTTGGGGATGTCGAATATTTTTTACAAAAACGGGAGGAGGACAATATGCGCGCGATTGAAATGCGCAACCAACCTGTCCGTTCAGCCCGGCAGCCGCTGTCCAAAGAGGAACGGCTACAACTGCGGGAGAAGAAAAAATCGCTGAAAAACCAGGTCAACAAATACGAACGGGACATCGACAA
>CBFGVZ010000021.1:0-27762 GCA_965652315.1 uncultured Saprospiraceae bacterium
ACGATATATTCCCCCCCTGCTTCAATTTTGGATTTGGTGGTTTCGATGTCGGTGATGAGATTGGGTGCTTCGAAGTGTTTCTCCGGATAGCCGGCTACCCCGATACAGAATTGCGTTTTCTGCCCGTTTTCGATGTTATCGTCTAAATATACCCCCTTGTTCATATTGTGAATTTGACGCACCAGGTCAATCGCATAATTATGCCCCCCCGGAGTGGGATTGAACGAGGATTCAAATGTTCGCGCATCACCTCTTAGTGCCAGAACATTTTTGATGCTTAGAAAATTGAGGTCGATCAATACATCTTCAGTTTCTTCTCTTGTAAACCCTCCACAGAGCAGATGTGGTACGGCTTCCACCCCATACCGGTGCATGATGGCCGTACAGATACCTACCGTACCAGGCCGTTTTCGGATGGAGGTTTTTTCGTAATATCCGTTTTTGTTGGCTTTGTATACATATTCTTCGCGGTGGTATGTCACGTCGATGAAAGGGGGTTTGAATTCCATCAGTGGATCCAGGGTTTTGAATATGGATTTGATGCCTCCGCCCTTGATCGGAGGGAGAATCTCAAAGGATATCAGGGTTTGTCCATTAGCTTTTTCGAAGTAGTCAGTCACTTTCATGTTTACCCGCCATTTACATTAATACCCAGAAGGAGGTCGCCTCCCTCTATTATGAAAATTGCAAATATACCCTATATTCACAAGTCTGTCCGTACTCGTTTTATTTTTTCTATTGAGCGAACTTGCTGTTGTTTTGACCGGAGACTCAGAACGTTCTGATTGCATTGAATTTATCCCACTTACCCGGGCGAGGTCATGATTCGGCCAGGCTCCCATTCATTGGCTTTGGAATGAACGCTAATCCCCGAAAACCGCATGGATGTGGGAGTCGTTTTCGTATAGGATCAAACAAGGACAAAGCTATTTTTTCTTAAAATCTCCATCCCGGAGTGCTTTGATAAATTTGGCCCAGGCCAATGGACTAAATATGTTCTGAGGAGGAGTCTGTCCAATGTATTGATAGGAACGGGCTTGTTGCTGTAGATAAAACGAGGAGGTTTCTGAACCGCTTCGTGGAGTGATATCCCGTAGGGCTTCCAATTTTTCCTGAGACAGATTTTCCATGGCCAGGTCTTCCAGGCCTTCATCAGGGACTTCCAAAGCGAGGAATTCTTCTTTGAAATGTTCCTTGCTGGGCCAGGGGTAAATAGTAGCCTGAGGCAAGACAATGCTATCCTGTGAGAGGAGCTGCACGATGCTGTATCGATTGGTCGTGAGGGTATCTGGTATTGTAAATTCCACAGTTTTGAATCCGATGGCAGAAAATTCGATGGCGTCCCCCTGTCTCGCTACAATAGAGAAAAATCCGTCTAAATTGGAGTAGGTGCCTCGTCCCGATTGCGGTATATAAATATTGGCAAATGGAATGGGAGCTATAGTATCACTTCCTTGTTGGCCCACTACCACACCGGAAAATTGTACTAACGTACTGTCACTCAGGTTACCCGACTGTTGCGCCGTGGCTTCCTGAGCGAAAAAGGTGATTAGGATAAGGAAAACAGCAAATGATAAATTTCTCATGTCTGGTCAAATATATGGCCTCAACTCAATTAACAACGAAAGATAGGGAATTCGTTTCAATATATCCCATTGTATTTAACCCCAAATTAACGAACATGTTCAAAAAGCTCCAGGGATGACAACTAATTGCTTTGGCAATTCTCACTACATGTTAGTCCAATGCTTACTCAGTAAATTAAGATGTCGGCAAAATACAGCTTTGAGACACAACGACATACGACCAGAGGACGTCCAGTGCCGAATCCCACAACCCTATTTCGACAAGGCAATATCGAGCACTTCCATCATGTCAGTGACGTAATGGAATGTCAGCCCCTCCAGGTATCGCTGGTCGATCTCTTTGATGTTTTTTTCATTTTTCCGACACATAATAATCTCCTTTATGCCGGAACGTTTGGCGGCCAGTACTTTTTCCTTGATGCCTCCCACCGGCAATACTTTACCACGGAGCGTGATCTCACCTGTCATGGCCAGGTAAGGCCTAACGGGGATTTTGCGGAAAAGAGAAACAAGCGAAGTGAGCATGGTGATCCCTGCAGAGGGACCATCTTTGGGAATGGCACCTTCGGGAATATGAATGTGAATATCTTTCTCAGCAAATATGGCCGGATCCAGATCGAGTTCTTCTGCTTTGGATTTAATAAATGAAAGAGCTGTGGCAGCAGACTCCTTCATTACATCTCCCAGATTGCCGGTGAGGGTCAATTTACCTTTTCCCTCACTATCTGAGGATTCGATAAACAGAATATCACCGCCTACAGAAGTCCAGGCCAGACCAACGGCGACCCCGGGGAATTCGGTTTCCTGATATACATCATTCGAAAACCGACCAGGTCCCAAAATATCCTCCAGATCTTTTTTTCCGATGGAAACTGATTTGGCATTTTCCATGGCTATTTCCTTGGCTGCGTGACGCATCAGTCCGGCGATTTCCCGATTGAGGCTCCGTACGCCCGATTCCCGGGTGAATTCCCGGATTACGGTTTTAAGCGTTGCATCACTGATCCTGACCTGACTGGACTTAAGGCCGTGCTCTTTCCTTTGTTCCGGAACGAGGTGTTTTTTAGCGATTTGAAGTTTTTCTTCTTCGGAATACCCACTGACCTGGATGATTTCCATCCGATCCCGCAGGGCGGGCTGGATACCGTTGAGCGTGTTAGCGGTAGCAATAAACATGACTTTGGACAGGTCATATTCCGTTTCGAGATAGTTGTCGTAGAACGAATGGTTCTGTGCCGGATCGAGTACTTCCAGCAGGGCGGAAGAAGGATCGCCCCTGAAGTCGCTGCCAATTTTATCGATCTCATCCAGGATAAATACTGGATTGGATGACTGGGCTTTTTTGATCGATTGAATAATCCGCCCGGGCATGGCGCCGATGTAGGTCTTCCGATGCCCACGGATTTCTGATTCATCGTGGAGTCCACCCAGAGACATCCGGATATATTTTCGGTTGATGGCCCGAGCCACGCTTTCCCCCAGAGAGGTCTTACCCACACCGGGAGGACCGACCAGACAAAGGATTGGGGCTTTCATGTCCCCCTTCAATTTCAGAACGGCCAGATGCTCTATGATACGGTCCTTTATTTTGTCCAGACCGTAATGGTCAGCATCCAGAACCTGGCGGACCTTTTTCAGGTTGAAATTGTCATCAGTATATTCTCCCCATGGCAGGTCCAGGAGTAATTCCAAATGGCTGAGGGTAATCCCATATTCCGGCACCTGTGGATTGAGCCGCTGCAACCGGGCAATTTCCTGGTTGAAGGCTTTGGCTACTTTTTCGGACCATTTTTTCTTCTTGGCCTTTTGTTTCATCAGGGCAATTTCCTCCTGCTGGGGGTTGTCGCCCAGTTCTTCCTGGATCGTTTTCAGTTGCTGATTGAGGAAATAGTCCCGCTGTTGCTTTTCGATGTCGACCCGTGCTTTATGTTCGATCTGATTTTTTAGTTCGAGGACTTTCAGATCTTTATTGAGCAGAACCAGTACCTTTTCTGCTTTGGTTTTGAGATCACTTTCCTCCAGTATGGCCTGCTTAGATTCTACATTCACATTGAGATTGGAAGAAATGAAATCTAGTAGAAATACCGGATTATCGATATTTTTCAACATCATGATAGCTTCCGATGGGATCTGTGGGGACAGCTCTATAATTTTTCGGGCGGTGTCATTGATGCTGGCGATGAGGGCCTGAATTTCCATGTCATTGATATCTCCGGTAACATTGGACGTGGGATGAATTCTACCATACAGATATGGGTGATCCGATATAATCTCGTCCAGTTCAAACCGATAACGACCCTGCAGAATAGCAGTAAGGCTGCCATCGTTGGTATGAATCAGTTTTACGATCCGGGCTACTGTCCCGGTTTTGTATAATTCATCTGGAAGCGGATCCTCCGTTTCAGCACGTTTTTGAGAAACGATTCCCAGAAGATTGGCCTGGTCATGCGCAGCTTTGACCGCCCTCATGGATTTGTCCCTGCCTACCGTGATGGGTATGACCACACCGGGGAAAAGTACGGTGTTGCGGAGTGCCACAATAGGCAATTGCTCCACTTGCTTTTCGTTGGGATCGGGATTCATATCGTCAATTGTATGGATGTCAATAAAATTATCCTGGTCTTGTATGCTGTCGAAAAATCTGAAATTGTCAAACATATTTTTCCTCTGGTTTACTTTGTGAAAAGGATAAACTTCAACTATTGTGCCACGCAATAATCTATGAATTATAAGCCAAATTGACCTGTTTTTGTTGTCAAAATGGCAGAACTTCGGAATTGATGATTTAAAATTGTAGATTGATGAGTAGTAAAGGGTGCTCGCCCTGGAGAGCGATTGGGGGCGGCCTTGAACGACTTTTGGGGTCTTTCGATAATCGGGGATGTGGAATGCGGGGCTCGGGTGTGGTCCC
Organism: uncultured Saprospiraceae bacterium; assembly: GCA_965652315.1. Classification (GTDB taxonomy): domain Bacteria; phylum Bacteroidota; class Bacteroidia; order Chitinophagales; family Saprospiraceae; genus Membranihabitans. The sequence goes on from CBFGVZ010000021.1 coordinate 4,498, forward strand.
GTCAGTGGCTGTCTATTCCGTAAGCACTGCTTCCTCCTCCCAAACTTGTTCCATTATGGGTTTTTCTTCGGCTTCATCGAGTTCGACTCTGAGGTTTTCAATGATAAATTCCTGTCTTTCCGAGGTATTCTTGCCCATGTAATAGGTCAGCAAGTCCTCGATTTTGACTTTGTTGTTGAGCCGAACCGGGGCCAATTTTATGTCTTCACCAATAAAATGACCAAATTCATTGGGTGAAATTTCTCCCAATCCCTTGAACCGGGTAATCTCTGCGGTTTTGCCCAGTTTGGCAGCGGCTGCTCTTTTCTCGGTCTCAGAATAACAGTAGATGGTTTCTTTTTTATTGCGAACACGGAATATGGGGGTCTCCAGGATATATAAGTGACCTTCCCGAACCAGATCAGGGAAAAATTGCAAAAAGAAAGTCAAAATCAGCAAGCGGATGTGCATCCCATCTACATCAGCGTCGGAAGCAATCACTACCTGGTTGTACCGCAGGCCTTCCAGCCCGTCTTCGATCTGCAGGGCGTGCTGCAGTAAATTGAGCTCTTCGTTCTGATACACGATTTTTTTACTCATTCCGAAGCAGTTCAGTGGTTTACCTCTCAGGCTGAAAATGGCCTGGTAATCTACGTTGCGTGCCTGGGTGATGGAACCGCTGGCGGAATCTCCTTCGGTGATAAAGATGGTCGATTTCAGCCGGTCTTCCTCCTTGCCCTTATTATCATTGAGGTGATACTTACAATCGCGTAATTTTTTATTGTGGACAGCAGCAATTTTGGCTTTTTCGCGGGCTATTTTTTTGATCCCGGCGATTTCTTTCCGCTCACGTTCGGATTGTTTGATTTTTTTGAGGATAGCCGCGGCGATGTCCTCGTTGCGGTAAAGGAAGTTTTCCAGCCTGGTGCTGATAAAGTCGTTCATAAACGACCGGATGGTCTGTCCATCTGGTGCTACGTGGGTCGAACCCAGCTTGGTCTTGGTCTGGGATTCAAATACAGGTTCCTCCACCTTGATGCTTATGGCAGCCACGATGGAGGTCCGGATGTCACGGACATCAAAGTTTTTATTGTAAAAATGGCGGATCGTGGCTACCACGGCTTCCCGAAATGCGGCCAGATGGCTTCCCCCCTGGGTAGTGTGCTGGCCATTGACAAAGGAGTAATATTCCTCTCCGTATTGATTGCTGTGGGACATGGCCATTTCGACGTCGGTATCCGTCAGATGAATGATGGGGTAGAGCAGGTGTTCGGATTTGGTCTTGTTTTCAAGCAGATCTTTCAGCCCGTTTTCGGACCGGATCCGTTTGTTGTTAAAATGTAGCGTCAGACCGGTATTGAGGAAGGCATAGTTCCAAAGCTGTTCTTCTACGATATCGTCGTTGAAGTGGAAATTCCGGAAGATCTCTCCATCGGGTAAAAATTCTATGAAAGTCCCGTTGCGCTCCTCAGTTGGTACCGGCTTATCATCCCGGATCAATTCACCCCGCTGAAAAACGGCCGTTTTTTTCTGGCCATCGCGGACCGAATAGACGGTGAATTCGTCCGACAGGGCATTTACCGCCTTCGTACCGACACCATTGAGACCTACTGATTTTTTAAAGGCTTTGGAGTCATATTTGCCCCCGGTATTGATCCTGGATACGCAGTCCACGACTTTGCCGAGTGGAATCCCACGGCCAAAGTCCCGGACCCGTACGCGGCCATCGGGAGTGATACTGACCTCGATCTTCTTTCCGTATCCCATGACAAATTCATCGATGGAATTGTCCAGGATCTCTTTGATCAGGATATATATCCCATCGTCCGCAGCACTGCCGTTGCCGAGTTTGCCGATGTACATTCCCGGTCGCAGTCGGATGTGTTCTTTCCAATCGAGCGATCGTATGTTGTCTTCGTTGTATTGAATCTCAGTCATATATCTTAACTTTTTCCGGCTGGAATTGTCGTCGTTTTATTCGTGTACCATACAAATATCCGATTCAAAAAATTGTTTCGGGGTTTTAGGCTTTTTACCTGTCCTCTATTAAGGTCGGGTTGTCGCTTTACCAACAACCGCATGGAATCTAGCGTCAGAGGCTCTGTTGCTTTGAGAACTACATTCAAGATAATAAATGGACTTACCAATACCTTCATTTCCACTGTTACCGGGGTTACGGCAGCTTAATAATCCCCGGCAGTTTCTTTGGGATTGGTCCATTCCATACGGACACCCTTTGATCGTTAGCGTCGAAGCGAATGCTAAGTCCGGTTAAAATATCATCATGTATTTGCAGCCTCTCGCACTAATCATGATGCATCATACAAATATATGATAAAAAAATGAAATGGATGTTTGGCGGATGAGAAAGGGAATTTAGCCCGGCTGCGTGTCGCTTCCACCCACTTTATCCAGGAATTCCCCAATACATCCCCTCAATGATGACTAAGGAAGTGCAGGTATTACTGGTACCTGATTTCAAAGAAACTTTCCTCTACAAGAGACAATCACGTATAGGCATATCAGTGGAAAACGTCCATTCAAGCGGAAACCAAATATGGATAAGAATTATTTACAACGGATCGTCGCAACAACCCAGTTCATTATGGATTTGTAAATAAGAGATCGGCCTATCTCTGTTCCCCTCATCATACGTTATCTTCTACTGAAACAAAACTGCGTCGGAAAGAAGTCCTACATTGGTTCGGCGATAGGGGAAAAATTGGCAAAAAACCATAAAATGTATTCTGCTGAAAAATTGATTGAGATGGGGCCTGGTTGAATGAGGAGGAAGCCACCGAAAAGAAAGTTAAAAAGTGAAACCCGTCAACGTCCTTTGGACCTGACAACGTTTTCACTTAATCTTTCCTCGCTTCCAGCGGCGAATGTCCATAGGTTGGAAAACTCGCACTGCCGGAGTGATTGAAGTTCTCCGAAGCTTCTATTGTGAGCTGGAAATCTTTCATGAAGGAACGGAAAAATGCCACCAGCTCTGCATCCGAGGTGTTCCGGGAAAGGGGTTTTTTGAAAAACAGGATGTGGTCAATCTTGCCGGATTGATTGAAAAAAACCTGCAGCCAGACCTTGACCCCCTTCAGGTCATAATCGATTTTCTTCGCATGATTTTCCATTGCATACAGCATCTGCAGCCATTTCTCAAATGCCATGTCCATGTCGTTATCGGTCTGATGGAGTAAAATGCCCGGGTACTGCCGATACAGTGACGAATACAATCCCTCGTACTCCCCGATGAGGAAAACCTTGGGAAGTTCCGATACGGTTCGTGGATTTTCAGTGGGTGTTTGCGCAAATCCCAGTGAGAAAATCAAGGATAAAATGATAACTGATATGTATCTTTGGGTCCACATAAAGCACTATAATTTTTTATAGTATAGCTAAGCAATTTACAAAAATAATCCGTCAAACCGCATCGTAAGCGGAAAAAATTTGAACATTGGTCAAATTTTATGATTTATGATATGGGATGTAATCGTGGTCTTAATATTTCTCATCAGTTTCCTGATTGGATGGACTGTTCGGATTTACCTGAATTGGGTGCGGGTCATCTTGGTGATGGGGTTCGCGGGAATCCTCTTTTTTCTGATACCGTATTTTGTGACCTTTGTGGAGCATAGTTCGGCCGGTTGGCCCTCCTATGTATATTACGTATTTGGACTGTTCATTTTCCTGCTGATATTTCTGGCCTTCTATATCATATTGTCGGGAAATGGCTCGTCAATTACGACGGTTCGTAGAGGGGCCGGGAGTACGGTTTTGGCTGTGGTGTCCACCTATGCACTAATCATTGTTTTGACCTCCTTTTCGGAATATGGCTGGATTGATGTCCGCAATAGTGCTATAATGACTAACTTGCCGTCATGGTTGTTGTATCCTGTTAATTGATAAGTGATGTATGATAAAATAATCCGACGATCGGTTCTGATATGGGGTCAGATGCTGATTACTATCCTGGTTTATTCGCAAAATGACACCCTGCTGTACTCCCTGTTGGACAGCGTGGTCGTGACGGGCTACGATTCGGAGCAACGGTTGAAATCAGTGCCCGGTGCTATCCATGTGCTGGGTCCGGAAAGACTGAAGGCATTTGATAATGAACGGTTGCTGACCAGTGTCAATGCTCTGCCGGGCGTCCGGTTCGAAGAAAGATCCCCGGGCAGTTACCGGCTGGCGATCCGGGGAAGTACATTGCGGTCGCCGTTTGGGGTTCGTAATATAAAAGTGTATTGGAATGGTATTCCATTCACCGATCCCACTGGTAGCACGGCGCTCAATCTACTGGACAACATCAATATGCAGCGCATCGAAGTGATCAAAGGCCCAGCGGGAAGCGTTTACGGAGCGGGAACCGGAGGTGCTTTGAATATAGAAAGTATGGGAAAAAATGGAGTAGGGGATGATTTTTCGGTCGGTGTGCAGGCTGGATCTTTCGGATATTTGAAGGTCGATGCACAAGGTCAGTTTGGAACGGATGATGCCCGGACACTGATCAGATTGGGCCGGCAATCTTCCGATGGTTACCGTGATCACACTTCATTCAAGCGGTGGATCGGTGAAATTTCAGGCTCTTACCGGTTGAATACGCAGCACACCCTCGAAAGTCATCTGCTGTTTTCGGCGCTGGATTATGAGATTCCCGGTGGCCTGACCAAAGAACAATATGACGAAGATCCCACCATGGCCCGGCCCACAACCCCTTTTGTTCTGGGAAGCGTCGATTCGGATGCGGGTATCCGACAGGACCTGTGGCTGGGTGGTCTAACGCACCGTTTTATTAGCAATCAGTTTCAGAATACGACCACACTGTACGGCAGTTTTTCACCCTTTGACAATCCCTTTAATCTGGACTATAAGAAGGATCTGCGCACCTCATTCGGGGGACGGACTCGGCTGGATTACTATTTTGACCAGCTCGAGGACCGTCTGAAAGCCACACTCGGTGCGGAATATCAGCACGGATTCAATGTGGCCCGTAATTTCACCAATGATTATGGCCGACCGGGAGATCTCAATTTTGATGATGAACTGGCATCGGATCAGTTTCTGCTGTTCGGTCGCCTGGAATATGAATTCCCGGACAGCTCATTTCTCACGGTGGGCATCAGTCGCAATTTCCTGGAATACGACATCAATCGGTTAGTAGATAATGCGTTGGACACGGCCTATCAGGTCATTAAAACCTTCGATCCGATCTGGATTCCACGAGTCGGTTATTCCCGTACGGGTCAGTATCTCGGATGGCACGCCAGTATTTCGATGGGGTATTCACCACCCACCATTGAGGACGTCCGGACCAATGAAGGCTCGATCAATCTAGGGCTCAAACCCGAGATCGGCATCAATTATGAAGCGGGTATTCGAGCGGCTTTATGGAAAAAACGGGTCTCTATTGACTGGACGGCTTATTATTTCAACCTCAGCAATACCATTGTACAGCAATCTTCTCCCCGGGGCACGGTGGTATTTGAAAATTCGGGTTCCACGAACCAGTTCGGAATCGAAACCATCATCGAAGGATTTTTCCGAAGCGGACATAACCATGACCACACCTGGAATGCGTTGGTATCCCATTCACTTCACCTGTATTATTTTGACCAGTATTCCACGCTATACCAGGGGGAAGTCCATAACTTTTCGGGTAATCAGTTGACCGGTATCCCCCGAAATGTTCTGAATGCCGGCCTTCGGTGGGAATGGAAACATAGGTTATATGTCCATGGCATGATCCAGGCCGTAGGAGAGATTCCACTGGATGATGCTAATACGGTCTATGCCACAGCCTATCAGGATGTATCGGTGAAAGCAGGCTGGTTATTTTCATTTCCAGGCCATACAACCTCAGAGATATTTGCCGGTGTACGGAATCTCCTCGATCAGCGATATAGTTATGGAAACGACCTCAATGCCTTTGGGGACCGGTATTATCAGCCGGCCCCGTCCAGGAATTTTTATGTGGGATGGAGGGTCAGTTATTAGTGGGGAGTGGTGAGTGGAAATGTTGTGGGGGAATGGAGCCTGGATTCCCTGAACCCGGATTATTCACCACATACCGTCCGGAAAAGATGTATTAACCACAATCCGGGTTAAGTCAGAGGTTTGTCATCAGAATTGGATAGAAAGTGAGAAACATATTGTCATAATTTATAATTCTTAATTTTTTATCCTTATCAATGCTATCGTTATCGGGGGACGTGCCATTTGGTACCCGACCTCGTTGGAAAACTTGCATTCACCACTGAAAATTAAATTCATTCTTCCTCCATCGCTACCGGAGCTCCGGCCGGACGATGCATCATCGTCCACAATTTATCTTTCATGACCTGTAGGCCGGACTGGCTGACAGCGGAAAAAAAGAGGTGGGGTGCATCCAGTTTGAGGTGGGATTCGATCAGTTGTTCCAGCTCGGCATCGATCAGATCTGATTTGGATATGGCCACTAACCGGGGTTTGTGCAGGAGTTCCGGATTATAGGATTTGAGTTCTGAAAGCAGGATACGGTATTCTTCATTAATGTCATCGGAGTCGGCGGGGATGACAAAAAGCAGAATGGCATTGCGTTCGATGTGGCGGAGAAACCGGGTGCCGAGTCCTCTTCCTTCACTGGCCCCTTCGATGATACCAGGGATGTCGGCCATGACAAATGAACGGCCATCGCGCCAGGCAACCATACCTAGTTGCGGGGTGAGCGTGGTAAATGGATAATTGGCGATTTTGGGTTCGGCGGCTGTAATAACGGACAGAAGGGTAGATTTACCGGCATTGGGGAATCCCACAAGACCCACGTCTGCCAGTAATTTGAGTTCGAGGATGACCGTTTTTTCGATCGCAGGCTCACCGGGTTGAGCGTAGCGGGGAGCCTGATTGGTGGAAGATTTGAAGTGGCTGTTGCCCAGTCCACCCCGGCCGCCCTGAATCAGGATTTCCTCCTCGCCAGGTTGATTGATTTCGGCCAAAACTTCGCCGGTATCCGCATCTCGAGCGATCGTGCCCAGGGGCACTTCCAGGATCACATCTTCACCGTCGGCTCCGGTCCTGTGGTTACCACCACCCGGCTGCCCGTGGCCGGCGCGGATATGTTTTTGATATTTGAGATGTAGCAGGGTCCATTTGTGTTCGTTAGCTGCTATGATGACGTGCCCGCCCCGGCCGCCATCTCCTCCGTCAGGCCCACCCTTGGGGATGTATTTTTCCCGTCGGAAATGGGCAGAACCAGCTCCACCTTTACCGCTGCGGATATAGATTTTTACATAATCGATAAAATTTTCATTGGCCATTCGGTATTTTATTTTTCCTCGATGACCTGATCGATGGTTTCGGTCAGGCGATCAAAAATATCATCGATAGAGCCCATGCCATTGATGGTCATGGCCTTGTCCATGGCATCATAATAGGCATAAACGGGCTGGGTCTCTTTTTTGTATACTTCGATTCTGTCCCTGACAATTTTTTCATCCTGATCATCCGCACGACCACTGAGTTTACCGCGTTGGTGGATCCTGGAAATAATCTCCTCATCATCCACCTTAAGCGATATCAACAAATCGATTTCATCCTGATCTTCTTCGAGCAATACATCCAGTGCTCTGGCCTGATCCACAGTACGGGGGAATCCATCATAGATCACGCCGAAGGTAGTACCATGCCGTTCAAGTGCTGAGCGCAGCATTCCGATGGTCACTGTATCGGGGACGAGTTCTCCCTTGTTGATATAATCCATAGCCAACAGACCGAGTTCAGATTTGTCTCCGATTTCTTTTCGAAAAAGATCGCCCGTACTGATATGGAGTATGTTGTACTTTTCCGCTAATTTCTTGGCCTGTGTTCCTTTCCCTGAGCCGGGAGGTCCAAATAATATAAGATTGATCATTGGTGATTGTTTTCTGTAATTTGTTTGAAAATATTAAAGGGCAATAAAAGTACGCAAATGATTGAAATCCTCAAAACCCCGGTGAAATACCTGGCCGGTCACGTCTGTAATCCTAAATGGGTGTCGCTCTGAATCAACAAAGGCCGCATGGAGTACCATGCAGCCTTGTTTATATCTATTGTCCGCTGATCAGTGGGTTTACTCTGCTGCGGAGGCTTCATCCGTAGTTTCAGCATCCGACTCTTCTCCTTCTTCCAGGTCTTCATCTTCGATCGCTGCAGAAGGCGTAGCCGTTTTGAGAATACGTGGCACTTCGATGGATGCGATCGGAGTATTGGGAGAATGCAGGATCTGGATGTGTTCCGGAACGTCGATGTCCTTGACCCGTTTGGTAGCACCTAAATGCAAATCGGATACATCCACCGTCAGTTCATCCACAAGGTACTGGGGCGTGGTCTTAATGTCGATCGTTCGCATTTTGAGTATGAGATTACCCCCTTCTTTGGAACCGGGTGCTTCACCCAGACTGCGCAGTGGGATCTTGGTTTTGACCTGTACGCCTTTGTGCAGTTCCAGGAAGTCCATATGTTCGATTTGATCCGTCACCGGATGAAACTGTACATCTTTTACAATGCAGCGGTAGGTTTGCCCACCCACAGTGAGAGAGGCTGATTTAAATTCCGGTGTAAAAACGATGTGTTTGACTTCGTTGGGCTCCAGGCTGAGATGGATATTTGAATTTCCCTCGCCTCCGTACAAAACAGCCGGGATTCTACCCGCTTTCCGTACATCACGTGAGCTTTTCTTTCCCAAAGCTTCCCGCAATTCACCCGTTAACTTTACTTCCTGCATGACTTCGATCATTTTAATGGAGCGCAAATATAGACATATAATTTATTCCGACAAAATATAGCTTTCTTTTTCCTGTAAATCATGCTGGAATTGTTGAAATAGGTGGAGACTTTTGCTGTTGAGGATGTATTTTCGGTCCAGGAGGGTGAAATTTATAAAAAATCGTCCATGCTGTCATGATTTTTACTGCTACCTTGTTTTTAAGTTTGATGATGAAAAAATAAATTTATGGAGTTTGTAATCAGGAAGGGGCGAACTGAGGACATGGCGGGTGTATTTTCATTGGTGGAGGAGTTAGCGATTTACGAGAAAGCACCGGATGAAGTGGTGACTACCCCACAGGAGTATGTTCAATTGTACGACTCGGGCTTATTTGAACTGATAGTGGCCGAATCGGCTGGTGAGATCGTTGGGATAGCGTTGTATTATTACACTTTCTCTACCTGGAAAGGTAAAATGCTTTACCTCGAAGATTTTGTGGTTCGGCAGAAGTATCGCCGCACGGGTGTTGGTCGGGCACTTTTCGATGCCGTGATCCAAAAAGGCCGGGAAACGGATTGTGCCTTGATGAAATGGCAGGTTTTGAACTGGAATGAATCAGCCATCCGGTTTTACGAAAGGTATGAAGCTGAATTTGATAAAGGGTGGTGGAATGGGAAATTGTTTTTTAAGGAATAGGATAAATACATTAACCTTGGAAATTCTCTTTCTGAAGTAACCATTTTTCTTTTTCTACATCATTTGTGCATCATTTTCACACCCGAATTTTTCTAAATGTAGTTTTCCAAATTAATGATCCCGTCCCAGAATCCGATGAGTGTATTGCGTCAGGATCTTTTTCTGTTCGTCCGGCAGGTTAATTTTATCCAGAGCTTCAACAGCCCTGTTGTAATATTCCTGCTCTTTGCGGTGCGCATAATCCCTGGCCCCGGCCTTGTCGTAGAGGGCCAGAACCTTCTCGATTTTTCCAGAATGATCGCTGTGGTACAATTGATTGAATTGATCCTGCTCCTCTTCGGCCATAGAAAACCAGGTACGTATATATAGTATGGTTTTTTTTCCCTGTAGAATATCCCCAGCTCGCACTTTTCCGGTCTTCCCGGCATCTCCGTAGCAATCCAGGATATCATCCCGGATCTGAAACGCCATGCCCAGGTTCTCTCCGTATTGATACAGATGTTCTGCCTCAACCGGCGTTGCGTTTCCACATATGGCCCCAATGGAAAGGGCAGCTCCCAGTAATACTGCCGTCTTTTTCCGGATCATTTCGAGGTAAACTTCCATTTGAACGATGGGTAGGGATTCGAATTCCATGTCCATCTGCTGACCCTCACAAACCGCCCGGGCGCTCCGGGTAAAAACAGGCAGGATGTGGGGTAGGTGTTCGGGCTTACTTTTTAAAAACGACTCATAGGCCAGGATCATCATGACATCCCCGCTCAGAATGGCGGTATTGGTATCCCATTTTTCATGTACGGTCAATTGGTTGCGTCGCGATGTGGCTTCATCCATGATGTCATCATGGATCAGGGTGAAATTGTGAAACAGTTCTATGGCCAATGCTGCGTGAATAGCTGCCCCTGGAGAACCCGAAAAAAGCTTACATCCCTTCATGGTCAGGAAAAATCTGATCTTTTTGCCATTTTGAGCCATAATGTAGCGGGCGGGTTGATATAAGCCAGCGGGGACATCCGGAATCAGATCCTGAAGGTATAGTGCTATATCGTACGTCTCATCCGTATTCATCATAATTGGGTAAAACTTGTGCAGATCCAAATATATCAATTCCAATTTTCTTCTCTGCATTCAACCTTCTAAATCGGATTTAATTATATTTACCCACAATGAATCCTATTTCAGAAATTTACAAAATTTGCCTTATGACCATTGAGAAAATGCTGCTGAAAACCCTGATCACCAGTTTGTTCCTGATTTTGACGTTTCATGTGAATGCCCAGTCCACAGATCAGACCCGACGTGATAATTTTCAGAAAATAATAGATGAATATACTGCCGCTCGTGAAAACGGGGAACATGGTGATCCGGATGTATTGTTCGTAGGGAGCAGTAGTTTCAGGCTTTACATTGGGTTTGATGAGGATTTCGCGGGACTCAATGCCGTCAACCTGGGATTTGGCGGTTCCCAGTTGTCTGATGTGCTGTATTTTTTTGATGAACTTATCGAACCCTATGATCCAAAACAAATCATCGTGTACGAGGGAGACAATGATCTTTACGCCGGATTGACCGTCGAAGAATTTATGGCTGATGTGCGGGCATTCGTCCGGCTCGTTCAAATCCGGAAACCCGGGACACACATCTCATTCCTTGCACCCAAACCCAGTCCAGCCCGTCGGGATATGCTGGATATTTGGAAAGCCAGCCATCAGGCGCTTTACGAATATGCCAACAACACACCGGGTGTGGATTATATCGATATTGCCCAGCCGATGTACGATCTGGACGGCCAGTTGAAAACCGAAATTTGGAAATCCGACTCACTGCACATGAACCGGGCAGGATACGAAATCTGGGCGCCGATTATCCGAAGCTTCATCCGGGTACAGGATTGAATTACGGAAGTGGGAGTGGGGGTGGTGATGCTCCTGGAATAAGTTAACGGAAAAAGTGTGCAAAACACTGTTTATAGCTCTGCTCACCCAAAATAGGGACATTTTGGTCCCTACTTCGATGGTTTATTTATCGCCATCGGTCTCGTCCAATTCATTACCGGCCCTTCATTCAGTCACCTTACTTCAACATAAAGGAAATACCATGCATACTCCGGATTAAGCCGGACCAAAAATGTATTCAAAAGGGAGGGCCGGAACCGCTTAGGCTATCGCTTTTTTCATTTTGTAATACTGCCAGAAACTGATCATTTTCTGCTGCTCTTCGTCCCAAAGTTTATTGAATATGCAGGAAAGGCTGTCCCGCACGCCCATAATCGTCACGTGCTTCTGGAAAATCGGATTTTCCCGGGCACATTTTTGCAAAAAATAATTTGGAATCCTTGGGCTGAGGTGGTGGATGTGGTGTAATCCGATATTTCCGGTCAGCCAATTGATGGGGCGGGGTACCTTATAATATGTACTACCTTTAACAGAAGCCACGATGTAATCCCATTTGTCTTTCCATTCCTTGTACGTTTCTTCGTGCTGATGCTGAACATAGAAAAACCAGAAGGCAATAATGATAAAGAAGACTAAAATGGTCAATTGGGTCACCAGAAAATGCCAACCCAGCAGTACCGTCAGCAAACCATAGACGAGCACAATCAACAGATTGTTGCTGATCAGTGGTCTGTGGCCTTTGGTAACCATTTTTTCCTTTACCATTGGGGTGCGAACGACAAACAAAAGATATCCAATCGGAACGAAGAAATGAAGTACAATAGGCATGCGGTATATCCGGTAACCGAGTTTTTTCCATTTGGGCAAAGCCTCAAATTCTTTTACAGTCAGCAATGGAACATCACCGATGTGTCGGTTTTCCAATTGGCCGTTGTGGCTGTGGTGATAGTTATGCACGCGGTACCAGTAATCGTATGGAATGGTACTGAATACGCTACAGATCCAGCCCACTACAGAGTTTTGATTTTTAGTACCCAAAAATGACTGGTGACCACAGTCATGCTGGATGATAAAAATCCGGGCCATAAAAAAGCCGCAAAGCACAGCCAGGGGAAGTCCCAGCCAGTATGAATATTTCATCGCAAAAAATGTGAGAATCCACAATGCGATAAACGGCAGAAATGTATTGAGAATCTGAATAGTTGCTAATCTGCTGTCGTGTCCTTGATAAGGCTTAATAAGTTGCCTCCAGTCTTTGAGATCTGTCTTGATTTTGGCGTGGTTAATATCCATTATATGATTGAGTTTAATTGAAATTGGCCTCCAAAAGGCGATGGCGCAAATATAGATTATCCAGCCCGTTATTTAGAATTATAACTAATAAAAATTCCCTAACGTATGGGAAGGGCCCATGGTGATTTGGGCGCTAAGACCTATCCCGTATATCAGGAAATGAGTATATAATAACCGTGAAAATTAAGGATAATACTAAAAAATAAAGTGGAGCTGCCGGGTTTCGAACCCGGGTCCAGTCAAAGTACTCATCAGCCTTCTACATGCTTAGGTGCGGATTGAATTGTCGGGAAATGGACAGGTTCTACACCGTACCAGGTCATTTCCTTAGTTTCTGAATGGTCAGACTCCGGTCGAAACGGGCCGGAATCCTAAGCCTGAAGGTTTTATGATGTGCGTCATGGCTGTATATCAGGCATCAGGCCCGAGGCACACAAGCTTCTCTAATTTCTAAAATTAGGCAGCAAGGGCAAAATTGTTATTGCCATTTAAATTGGTTTCAGGATTATTTGTTAACGGAGTAAATCGAGATGCTCCGACATGCTTACTGACCAGAAATCTTCCCTGTCAAATCCAAGTCAGCCCCATAAATCATAGAACGTTAATCAGGTACAATAACGATCATCAAACCAAATAGTTCCCTGTGAAAAAAGTTTTCTGTAAAAAAATTTCAGCCTGATTTTCCGATCAGATTCGTTGGTGATTTTTTAATAGACTTCAGGCCGGGGCGGTGGTATCAAAACCGAAAGTGGATGTTCTCCTGATCCAGAAAAACATCCACTCAAATTTTTCTACCCGCTTTGACCAGGTTCGAAACCGTAACTTTGGGGAATTAACTTCAGGGGTGTCGTAGTTCGAAAATGAAGCTGGTAGTATCAATATGCCCCCAAATCTAGACGCATTGATCCGGTATGCCAATACGTGTAACCACGCAATTATCTACGTGGTACTACGTATTTTAATTATTATTTTGCGTATTTACCTGGCATAGAGGCCATGAATAACAGAAAAAGACTACGAGCGACCTACAGATAACTCTTGTGTGCTTTGGCCCAGTTGATCAGAGAAGTCGGGCCGGGAGGAATTCCCAGTTTATTGATAATATTACTACGGTGTTTTTCGATAGTACGGACGGAAACGCCATAGGTTTCTGCTATATTTCTGCTCGTTTTTTCTTCCGCTATCAGGCGAAGTATCCGCTTTTCTGTAGGCGTCAGTTCCCGAATGAACGGGACCTGATCCGCTCCTCCCGGATCAATACCAGGACTGAAAAATGCATCTCCTTTGAGAACGGTCTGGAGGCACCGGTCCAGGAGTGATAATGAATCTTCTTTGAGTATGTAGGCTGAAATATTGAGTTCTTTGGCCATCCGGACCAGCATTATATCCTGCTGGTATGAGATTAGTACAAATTTGGTCTTAATTCCTTTTTCCCCGCTTTTCCGGGCCACTTCCAGGCCAGTCAGATAAGGCATTTCAATATCGAGAATGGCAATGTCCGGTTGTTGATCAATAATTTGCTGCAGGGCAGTCAGGCCATCTCTGGCTGTGAGCACATCGCGGTATTGAATCTGATGCAGAAAATCCACAATGCCTCGCAAGAATAATGGATGGTCATCTGCCACTAATATTTTTATATCGGTCATCAGATCGGAATTTTGAGGTTGACCTCGGTACCTTTCCCTTTCTCGGAATGGAGATCGATCCGGCCCTTCAGTAGCCGCGTTCGTTCCCGAAGCGTTTTAAGGCCGAGACTGGATACCGTATTAAAATTTTCCGTTACGTCGAATCCAAGACCATTGTCACGGATATAAAGCCGTGTGTAATTCGGTTTTTTTTGAACCTTGAATTCCAGTGATTTGGCCTGGCTGTGCTTCAGAATATTACTGAGAACCTCTTGTGCGATACGGAAGATATTCAGTGCTTCATTGTCCTCAAACCGTTCATCGATGTGTTCAATTTCCGCATCAACCAGCAGATTTGTATTTTCGTCAAAATCATTTACCAGCTTTTCGAGTGCAGCGGTCAGCCCCAGTTTTTGAAGCGTAAAGGGATGGAGGGCCCGGCTGATATTCCGAACCTCATTGAGTGTATCTCCCACCATTTGCGCGGTTTGATCATCGTGACTGAGTTGCACCTTGTTTTTGATTAACATCAGACTTTGTCCTATTCCATCGTGCAATTCCTTGGAGATCCGGCGGTTTTCGTCTTCCTGGTACTGGATCAACCTTTGATTGTACCGGATTTCAATATCTTTTTCGCGTTTGAGCTGATTGTGGTTTTTGACCAGAATGATGGTAATTGAGACAAGGGACAGGACGATTAGACTGGTGACAAAAAGGCGCATATTTTGTTTTCGCTGTTGGACTTCCTGTCGGACCTGTTGCTCTGTTTTATCCAGAAGGGCTTGTTGCCGGTCACTTTCGTATCGCATTTGCAGGGAGTTGATGAGCTGGGCATTGTTTACAGAATCGATCTGATTTTGTAATTGAACGACTTTGGTCAATGCCTCGTTGGCTTTGATGTGTTCACCGGTCATCTGGTATACTTCAGCCAGGTATTTATTCACATCCACCATAAAATTTTCCAGGCCTGTACCTGCCAGTTCCTGACGGGCTTCGATCAAATATTCCTTTGCTTTTTCAGGGTTGGATTCCAGTAAAAAAGCCCGGCCTATTTGTATCTTGGCATCCAGGATGGACTGGGAGGCCTGATAGACTTTAAGGCTGTCGATATACCTGGGGCCAAGTAATATGACGCTGTCAGTCATGCCCGCATCGTTGAACAGGGTGAGTTTGTTGGCGTGGATAAAAGCCCGGAAATACCGGAGACTGTTTTCGTTGTAGGTCGTATTGGTATCAATGGTGGCCAAAGCAGACTGGTAATTATTAAAGGACTGCTCGAGGTTTCCCTGTTTACGTTCATCGATGGCATTGTTGGCAAAAATGAAAATCAGCTGTCCGTAATCCCCGGTTTCCCGGGCCAGATCCGCAGCTCTTCTGCGTTGACGACTGGCTTCTTCAAACCGTTTTTGATTCGAAAAGCAAGTGGCCATCAACAACCGCGCAGCCAGTTCACCAGCCTTGTTTCCCCGGTCCAGGTTCATATCTACGCTTTTGATCGCGTATTCCGTGGCACCCTGAAAGTCCGTTAATCTCAGTAGGTTATTCGTGATCTCAAAATACAGATTCTCCAGAAACTCAGGATGATTGCGGGCGATATCCTTTTCAGCGTCCATCATGGATCTGACGGCATTTCTATAGGATCCTTCATAACTCTGCTGAAGGCCGTACAGATACTGATACAGACTATGTTTAACCAATCCCGGATGAAAGCGGGCAAATGAGTGATAGGGGTCAAAACGGGTCCCAAATTCCATTTGATTCCCCCGGTTGACCTGATATGCCATCCAGCGTACATATCGCGAAAATGCCCGGAGCGTATCCCCTGCTTTTAACAAAGCTTCTTCTTCCTCCCTCAAGGCCCGGGCTGACGAATCATCGGGGGGGATTTCCAGGGGAAGCTCCTCGAGTATCATCTGTAAGTCTGTTGAATCAGACTGGGCATAAGTATAGGGGATTATCAGGTAAAAAACCATGACATGAAGACCGGACAATAGCAGGTTCCAGAGAATCTGGTAAAATGGATGCGACGCACGTATATGGTTCATGTTCTGAGCTGGATTTCGGTATAAAGATAAAAATTAACATTCCCTAAACCCAAATTTCAGCCACTCGAAAACGGAATAATTCAGCAAAATGCCGGAATAAGAACCTGAGAAGTTGTTCGTTTTGGGAATGTGTGGTGGTGACGGAACAAAAACCCAGGCGGGTGGGTTGATATTCGGGGACTGGGGAAGCCGGACGAAATGGTGAAAGGGAATAATATCAGGATGAACAGGATTTGCCGGTTTAATTGCATTTTTTATTACTTTTGGTATGCCAAATGCCCATGACCTATGCTGAATGAAATATTTTATGACTGATCAAAAATTGTCCAGATCATTTTGGCAACGACCCGAAGGGAAAACCGGTGCGTTGTTTTTGGCCTTGTCCCTGGCGGCTTTAGCGGTGGGGACGATCAGTTTATGGCCTGCACTACTGGGCGCTTTCTCATCGGGTTTGGGACTGGCGGCCATTCTGATCGTGCTGGGGCTGGTGCTGTACATGGCACTCGACCCCAAAATGCGCAGTCTGATCTGGTATTTCTATAAAAAAGCCATGCGCTGGATTACCGGGATTTTTGTGAAAATTGATCCTATATCCATTTTGAAAACCTATATCAGCGATCTCAAGGACAACGTCAAAAAGATGCACCGGCAGATTGCCCAACTCCGGGGCCAGATGCACCAATTACAGGAAATTATTTACAATAACAACAAGAGCATCAAAGCCAATATCGAACAGGCCAGCGAAGCAAAGCAACGTGACAAGCGAAATGTCATGATCCTCAAATCCCGGAAAGCCGGGCGGCTGAAGGAATCCAATATGAGACTGGAAGATATGTACAATCGGATGGAAATCCTCTATCGCGTATTGCGCAGGATGTATGAAAATTCGGAGATCCTGCTCGAGGATGTGAAGGATCAGGTCTATCTGAAGGAACAGGAACGCAAAGCCATCCTGGCCAGTCACACTGCTATGCGATCCGCTATGGATGTGGTGAAGGGGGATGGCGATAAAAGGGAAATGTTTGACAGAGCGCTGGAGGCAGTGGCAGATGATGTGAGCCAGAAAGTGGGGGAGATGGAGGAATTTATGCTGATGTCCGAGGATTTTATGAATTCGATCGATATCCAGAATGGCATTTTTGAGGAAAAAGGATTGAAATTGCTGGAAAAATGGGAGAACGATTCGGATTATCTGTTACTTGGAGGGGAGAAGGAGGACTTGTTGAGCAGTGCCTCTGATGAGGGAGATGTGCTGGACCTCAGTGAGCCAATCAAAAAGCCTATCCGGGAGGAAAATCACCGGAATCAATACGACTCATTTTTTGATTAAAATAAACATTTTACTTATGAAGAATTGTTTTTATTTACTGCTCGCAGCATGCATTTCGGCATTCTCCATCCACTCTCTTGAAGCGCAGATTCAGACACCGGCAGCCAGTCCGTCTGCCACGGTGATCCAAAACGTGGGTCTGACCCAAATCGAGATTAATTATTCCCGTCCTGGTGTGAAAGATCGGACCATTTTCGGTGAATTAGTGCCTTATGACCAGTTCTGGCGTACCGGAGCTAATGCGCCAACCAAAGTCACCTTTGCCGATGATGTTATGGTGGGTGGCAAAACTCTGAAGAAAGGTTCCTATTCTCTGTTTACCTACCCAGGAAAGGACGAGTGGACGGTGATTTTTAGCAATGCTACCTCGTTGCCCGGTCCGGAAGGATATGATAAGAGCAACGATGCAGTGCGCATCCGGGTACCCGTGGCCGAACGTCAGCCTGCCCTGGAAACATTTACGATCGATGTAAATAATATCCGCAATAATACCGCCACAATTGACATTCTCTGGGAGAACACCATAGTGAGTGTTCCTTTGTCCTTCAATACCGATGAAAAAGCCATCGCCAGCATCGAAAGAGTGATGAGCGGTCCGACCGCCAACGATTATCATGCAGCTTCTTCATATTATCTGACCACCGGCAAAAATCTGGATGATGCGCTGACCTGGGCCTCTAAAGCCGTCGAACTCACAGAAGGCAAATTTCCGTGGATCATCTACAACAAAGCACAGATTCAGGCAGCTCTTGGTAAAAAAGAGGATGCCATCAAATCAGCCAGACAAGCCATTACCGCTGCGAAAGCCATGCAAAACGATCATTATATCATGCTCAATGAAAAACTGATCAAAGAATTGGAAATGTAATTTAAGGTCCGAAGCCTGTCAGGTATTTCTCTTGATAGACCGAGCCAAAAAAAACATGAGGCTCCATTGGTAGTATCCAGTGGAGCCTATTTTGTAATTCGGCTTAAGTAGGGTCTACACGTGATCTCATAACCCCTGACATTTATTACAATAACCAACAATTCAGCTTGTTTTAATACAAAGATATTGGGATATTTTTGCAATAACTTTGCATCAGACCCATTATACCCTCAACATCAGCTTAAAATGGAAGAATATTGCAGTCTTTCCCATATGAAAGGGACTGCAGCTTTTTGATGTTTTTTTCATCGACCTTCCAGAACTCACCGTACACCGTTTCTTCAGGGGATTAAATTCAGGATTTATGAGGAGCCCCTAAGTAAGTACTTTCGGTAGAAAACTAATTTCTTACTGCTAGCCTTTGGCGAATGAAGGATATATCCCGATATTGGACATTCAATACAATAAATTGAAATGAAAGCTTTGGTCATCGTTGATATGCAGTACGATTTTTTACCCGGTGGAGCCCTGGCCGTCACTGATGGTGATGAAGTGATCCCCGTTATCAATCAGATACAGCAGGATTTTGAGCTGATTGTAGCCACTCAGGACTGGCATCCTGCAGGACACCAAAGTTTTGCTTCGTCACATCCGAGACATCAAACTTTTGACGTGATTGACCTGGATGATGTGAAGCAGGTATTGTGGCCGGATCATTGCGTGCAAGGCAGTCTGGGAGCAGAGTTATCTACGGATTTGGACTGGCGCAAAGTATCAGCTGTTTTTCGGAAGGGAATGGATCTGGGCGTGGATAGTTACAGCGGTTTTTTTGACAACAATCAGGCGCATCGTACGGGTATGGCTGGATATCTGCGTGACCTGGAAGTGAAAGATATTTATATCTGCGGTCTGGCTGCCGACTACTGCGTGTATTATACAGCCCGCGATGGACAGGCGCTTGGTTTTCAAAGCCATTTCATAGCCAATGCCACCCGCCCCATTTCACAGGAAGGATACGAGGCCGCGCTCCAGGATCTGTCGGATATTGGTGCGAAAATCGTGGATTGGCCTACGACCTGACCTGGATTTCTATTTATAAGGACGGGTTTGGTTTTTTTGGAATATATCCTGAAAATCACCTACATTCGCCGTCTAATTTTATAATATGAGCCGTGGAGCGGTTAAAATCGGTTGGCAGAACTGGGGGATTCTGTTGCTGCTGACTCTTGTGTGGGGTACTTCATTTATTCTGATCAAGAAAGGACTGGTGAGTTTTACCGGGATGCAGGTGGGTGCGCTTCGGATCGGTATCGCATTTCTGGTATTCCTGCCGTTCGCATTTCGGGCAATTCGTCGGATTCCGCGACAATACTGGATGTACGTCCTGGTTATTGGCATTTTCAGCAGTTTTGTTCCATCGTTTTTGATTCCCATCGGACAACAATCGACCGACAGCTCTACGGCGGGGATTCTGGTATCACTGACACCTTTGTCCACCTACTTGTGGGGTATATTGGTTTTTGGTCAGAAAGCTGGCAGGAAGCGGACTTTAGGAGTATTGCTTGGTTTGGCCGGAGCATCCAGTCTGATGTACGATCCTGCGGCCCCAATGGGCATCAATCTGAGCGCGCTTTATATTCTGGCCTCGTCGGTCATGTATGGCATTAGTGGTAATATTGTCCATCGGTATCTGAAGTCAGTGCGATCCACCGACATCACTTCGGTAAGCTTTGCGATGATCGGACTGCCAGCTCTGGTATATCTGTTCACCACTGATTTTTTTAAGGTGATGCAGACAGGTGTAGAGGTCTGGTATTCGCTGGGAGCTGTGGTTCTCCTGTCTGTTGTCGGCACAGCGCTGGCCTTGTTGCTGTATTGGCAACTCGTCCAGCAAACCGATCCGGTGTTTGGTTCTACCACGACTTATCTGATCCCGGTGGTGGCCATTATGTGGGGCCTATGGGATGGTGAAAAAATCCTGGCACATCAGTTTTTGGGTTTTGCACTGATTTTACTCAGTGTTTTTTTAGTTCAGGCGGGATCCGGCAAAGCGGATGAGCATTCAGGTGCAAAAGTGTAAATTCAGATCTCCTGACCTCACGTAAATTACCAGGATGTCTGTAGTTAAAAAAAATCTAAAATTTCAGACCAGGAAACAAGGCCTTTCCTCAGATTTGCATTTCAGTAAACAAATTCAATGTGGAATGAAAAATATTTCATTTGGAGCAAGTTCTTCTGCACAGAAACCTGGGAATATGAGGTAGTACAGCTTGGTACTTGCTCAAAAAAAAGGTCATATCGATAATCCGATATGACCTTTTTACTTCAATGTTGTATGTTGAACTTATTTGGCGACCACAAATTTTTTGTTGGCCAGCATATTTTTTTCCGCGTTGTAAATTTCCATGATATAAGCTCCACTATTGAGCGTGGACACATCCAGTCTGGTCTCACGGTTGTAATCCAGGTAACCCGTTTTCAGCACCTTTCCGGTCAGACTGAAGATGCGGTACCGGGCATTGCCCAACTCGGTAGGATCACCTGAAATGCGCAGCTCGGAATACACCGGATTGGGATAAATTTTCAGGGACAGCTCTTCCGGTTTTTGCTGATTGGAGGTTTCCGGATCAAACTGGCATTCTTCGAAGCCTTCTATCTGTTCGAAGTGATATACGATTTGGTTGTCCGTGAGTTTACAGACGAGTGCTTCATCCAAAGACCCACAATCGAAATTGTAAAAATAGGCCTGGAGACCAGTGATGGCACCCACTCCTTCAATCCAGGTTACCGGTGCTTCCTCTGCCACGTTGGTGAGGTGGAACACCCGGCTGCCGGTGTCGATCGTATCGCCGCAAATCACTGCTGTGGATGTAATGGAATCCACTACCAATATCGTGTTACCTTCACTTCCAAGGCGCAAAGTATCACCTGCTGATTTGCTGAAATCGTAATATACGGTTTCAGGATTGAGGGAAGTAGAAGAATTGAGGCTGTACACTTTTCGTTCTTCAGTGTCTTCGCGGAAATGACCGATCAATTGCGTGTAAGTGGTGTCTTCAGCGGCATAAAACCAGTCATTCATAAGCCGTTTGTAAGTCACACCGTTTACCGTGGTGTCCCCGGCAGTGTATATTTTAAGGGTAGTCTCGCCGCCGGCTTCACCCAGATCCACATACTGGTACCATCCCGTGATTTCGTTCCCAAACATCGGAACGTAGGTGGAGTCCTGTGCGCTTAGCGTGAAGCTCATGGCTGAGAATAATAAAAATAAGAGTGTAAATCTGTTCATGGTTTCGTATTTAGTTGATTTAATGATATCAATTCAAAAACTGCAAAAGTAATGAAATATTGTTCCAGGGAAGTTGTCTTCACCGGTATTTAACGCGTCTTCTGGCGGGTAGCCTGTCCTATATATTATAAGATATGTATATGCAAAAGTAACTATTTGACAATACAATGTACAATTTTCAGTCAAAAAATTTTGCTTGATTTCAATCGACTACGCTCAGCGCTTGATCTGACTGAGATATAACTGTACGAAGCCGTTTTCATAGATGATGGAATGATCGAGCTTGTATCGGCGGTCAAATTCTTTTCCATGAAGAATCCGGATACCATTTCCCAAAGTAATCGGAATATAGGTCAGGATGAGTTCATCGATCAGATTGTGCTCGGAAAGTATACTGTTGATTTGTCCGCCTCCCACGAGCCAGATATTTTTTCCCTCCTGTTCCTTGAGTTCATGGACGAAAGAGACTATTTCCGAGTTGATGAATGTCACATGAGGATCTTCCGGAACCTTAGTCTTTCGGGTGAATACGTAGTTTTGGGGACTCTCATATGGGAAAACATCCCCATGACGGGTAATATCCTCATAAGTATTATATCCCATTAATATGGTATCGATGTTTTCCAGAAAACCATCGTAACCATAATCCTCTTTTCCCTCAGCGTAATCGTCGTCGTGCAGCCAGTCATATGTTCCGTCATTGCGCGCGATAAATCCATCTAATGACAGGGCGGAGTACAGGATCACCTTTCGTTTGTTCATGGACAGTCAGAAGTTGAGTTAAATATTAAATGGGGCCATATTAACCGGCCAATTTCCTATTGAAGTAAAACGATGTAAGATAATGATTAGTATAGGAAACTTTGTAGGAGGAGCATCTATGTTTCGGGAATTCACACGCACACTCACACCCCTGTGGCCATCCGTTTACATCTGCGTTCCATCACGACACCTGCTATGCTGGACATGGGTTTACATGCTATCCCATCCTTTGTCCGGCTGAACCCCCTCTAAAATACTTTCTTCAATCCCACTGCAGCCTGAAAGGTCATTACAGCAAGATTGCTGTAAAAATATTTTTCAGCTAAATCTGTTTTGCTCAATTTCTTAATTACAATGTAATCACCACCGGACAATGATCACTCCCCATTACATCATCTAGCACCTCTACATCCACGGCGTTTTCATTTAGATTTTCAGAGACCAGGAAGTAATCAATCCTCCACCCCACACCCCTTTCCCGGGCCCTGAACCGTTGATTCCAGAAAGTGAATTCTTGTTTATCCGGATATCGCTCCCGGTAAATATCATGAAATCCGCAGTCGAGTAATCGGTTGAATCCGTCGATCTCCACCTGGGTATAACCGGCGGTCTTGTTGTAATTTTCGACCGGACGGGCCAGATCGATGTCCTGGTGAGCGACGTTGAAATCACCGGTAACGATCATCGGTTTTTCCGATTGAAGAATCTTGTTGAGGTATTCGGTGAAATCCAGGTCCCATTCTGCCCGGTAATCGAGCCGTTTG
>CBFGVZ010000022.1:0-27682 GCA_965652315.1 uncultured Saprospiraceae bacterium
CATAGCAACTACATAACCCTTAATAATACTGCATCATATGCATTTCTTCGGAATAAGAGATAGGGCCGGGAGAGTAGTGCCTTTCATCTGGATAAAAAGTTGAACTGAATATCCTGACTTCAGTATTCAGCATGATAATATCTCTTAAAAAGTCTTCCATTCAGGTGAAATTACACTTTGCAATGGCGCATCGTAAATCGAGCCTTGAATGGGCGATGGAAATGGGTACTTTTCGGAACGTTAATCTCAAAAATTTCCATTTCTACCCCTGTTTGCTCCCTTTCGAAGGGTATTACGGTACTCCACGGGCGAGTCTATGCCCCGATTTCAGTTCCCGTCAGTCCCTCACATGACCATCTCCATATACATAATACTTATTGGTCACCAGTTGTTCCAGACCCAGAGGACCTCGGTGATGCAGCTTATCTGTACTGATAGCCAATTCGGCGCCGACCCCCATTTGCCCACCATCCGTGAACCGGGTGGACGCGTTGTGATAAACTGCTGCGCTATCCACCTGCTCCATAAAGCGGGCAGCAGTGTCAGCATTTTCGGTGAGAATGGCGGTGGAATGACCACCGGAAAATGTATTAATCCTTTCGATAGCCTCTTCTACGTTGTCGACAAAATCCACCAGTATTTTCATAGCCAAAAATTCTTCATACCAGATGTTACTGCTTTCCACACTTCCGGGCTCCGGGATAACCACTTCCACCCCTTTTTCCTGAAGAGTAGCCAGTAATTGTTTGTATCGTGATTCCAGGTCTGCGGCATGCTTACTGATCAATACCTTGTCCAGCGCATTACATGCAGATATTTTATCCGTTTTGGCATTGAGGATCACACGGATCGCTTTATCCCAATCTGCTTCTTCATCGATGTAAAGAAAATTGTTCCCGCGTCCACTAACCAGAACCGGGCAGGTCGCATGTTCCTTCACAAAAGCAATAAGACGCTCTCCTCCCCGGGGTACGATCAAATCCAGTTTTTGATCTGGATTCCGTAGAAATTCTTGTGTAGCAGCACGGTCAAGTGTGAGCAGGGTGATCCAGTCTTTTTCAAGGTCGTTTTCCAGCAGCGCCTGATGCCACAAATCCACCAGCGCTTCATTGCTGTAAATCGCTTCTTTACCCCCTTTCAGCAATATTTTATTATTGGCTTTGAATGCCAGCACCGCAGCCTCAATAGTGACATCCGGACGGGATTCGTAGATAATCATGATTGTGCCAAAAGGCGCAGTACGATTGGCTATACGCAATCCAGACTCGAGGACCCGCTCCGATCGCGTCTGGCCGACGGGATCCTGCTGTTCCAAAACCTCCCGAACTGATCTGATCATATCATCCACTTTTTTATCGTCCACCACCAGCCGGTCATACAAGGCCTGGTCATCTCTGCTAAAGGCTTCGAGGTCCTTCTGATTGGCAGCAATGATTCGCTCGCGCTGCTGATCGAGCAGGTTGATCATCGATTGTAATACGTTGTTCTTTCTTTCCGTTGTCAGTAATTCCATAAAATATTTTGTGATTTAAATTGAATGGCACACATTCCATTCAGATTCTTTACAGGCGGCGCCAGATTCGGGCAAATGGTCTGTCAGTATCCGCTGTCATCCAGTCCCGTCTACTCAAAATTCAGTTTCACCGGGAACGGATATATCAGCCAAATGATTATCGACAGCGAATGGTCGGATTACAGAAAATCCAATTCCAATTTGGCTTCTTCGCTCATTAAGTCCATCGTCCATGGCGGTTCAAATGTGAGATCTACGTGTACATCACTGACGCCAGCCACTTCACTGACCTTTTGCTGCACGTCCATGGCGATCTGACCCGCCACCGGGCAGGCTGGTGCGGTCAGGGTCATGGTGATAAAAACCACATTTTCTTCCTTGATGGTAATATCATATATCAATCCCAAATCGTAAATATTTACCGGTATTTCTGGATCCTCCACCGTACGAAGTACTTCTATTATATCTGCTTTCAATGATTCCATGTTATCCGTTTTTTTTAAGAATTTATTTTTTGTTGCTGTAAGGCCATAGCATAGAGCTTCATTTGTTTGATCATGGCCAGCAGTCCGTTCGACCGGGTAGGGGAGAGGTGGTTTTGAAGTCCGATTCTCTCAATGAAATAGAGTTTTGCCCGGGTAATGTCCTCGGGTCGGTGACCGGATAAAACCTTGATCACCATGCTGACCAGGCCTTTGGTGATCACAGCATCACTATCTGCTGTATAGTGTACTTTTCCTTCCTTTTCTTCGGCGTGCATCCAGACCTGTGCCTGACATCCTTTGATGAGCTTGCTATCCACTTTGTATTTGTCATCGATCAGA
The DNA here is from genome assembly GCA_965652315.1 of uncultured Saprospiraceae bacterium. Classification (GTDB taxonomy): domain Bacteria; phylum Bacteroidota; class Bacteroidia; order Chitinophagales; family Saprospiraceae; genus Membranihabitans. The sequence goes on from CBFGVZ010000022.1 coordinate 2,338, forward strand.
GGGAGTTCCTTGCCGAGCTGGATCAACAGCTCGTATTTATCCATCCAGTCATCGAAATACATGAATTCTTCAATGATCTCCTCCTGTTTTTGGTCTATCGTTTTGCCTTCCATATTTATAGCAACATTTTTCGGGCCCGGATAATTCCTTCTCTTAACCTGTCCACATCATTCCGGTTATTGTAAAATGAAAATGAAGCTCGTACCGTACCAGGTATGCCAAAGATGTTCATCAGGGGTTCGGCACAGTGATGACCCGTTCGTACCGCTATCCCCAGCTTGTCCAATATTTCCCCGGTATCATAGGGATGAATACCATCCAGTAAAAATGAAATCGCTCCTGAACGTTCCCGGGCTTCCCCGATCAGGGTTAGTCCTTTGATGGATCCAATTTCCTGCAAAGCATAATCCATCAGTCCCTTTTCGTATTGGTGGATCGCATGGATGCCTACTTTTTGAACATATTTCAGTGCGGCATCCAGGCCGATTACCCCGGCAATGTGCGGTGTGCCGGCTTCAAATTTAAAAGGTAATTTGTTGTAGGTTGTTTTCTCAAAAGTTACCGTTTCGATCATCTCTCCTCCTCCTTGCCAGGGGGGCATCCGGTCCAGCCATTTTTCTTTTCCATACAGGATACCCATGCCGGTGGGGCCGAAGATCTTGTGACTGGAAAAGGCCAGAAAGTCCACATCTAGTTCCTGCACATCGATATCCAAATGTTGAATCGCCTGTGCGGCGTCAAGCAGAACAGGGATATTTCGTTCATGTGCCAGTCGGATAATTTCGCGTACTGGATTCACCGTACCCAGTGCATTGGATACGTATCCCACAGCCACCAGTTTCACACGATCGTCGAGTAAATGTTCAAATGCTTCCATTCGCAATTCACCCCGTTCGTTAATCGGAATGACATGGAGTTCCGCTCCCATTTGTTCACAAGTGATCTGCCAGGGTACGATGTTGGAGTGGTGTTCCAATGCAGATATTACCACACGATCTCCGGTTTGCAAAAAGGTTCGCCCGAATGAAGAAGCTACCAAATTGATGCTTTCCGTCGTTCCTCGGGTGAAAATAATTTCATGGTCATGGATGGCATGAATAAATTGCTGAACCGTTTTCCGGGCGGCCTCAAATTGGTCTGTAGCTTTTTGACTCAGGTAATGGACTCCGCGGTGTACGTTGCTGTTATCCTCGGTATAGTATTGCCGGAGTACATCGATGACTTCCTGCGGCTTTTGAGTAGTGGCAGCATTATCCAGATAAACCAGCGGATATCCATACACCTTCTGGTCAAGAGCCGGAAAATCCTGCCGGTAATGTTCCATGCCGGAGGTCGTTTTTTCAATTTTCTGCTCTTGTATCATGCTGGTTACGGTTTCGTATTATGGATATGACAATACCCTTATAAAATTGTTGACGCTGAAACCGGAATTTCTATTTCATTTACCTGTTTCCGTTTTTATGAATATACCGCTATCAGCTCATATTAAAATTAGAGGATCACCCCGGTCATGACTTTGTCAATTTCTTCATTGAGCATGACTTTGATCTCTTCATCTTCCAGTTTTTCGGTGACATCATAAGCAAATGCGTTGACGAGAAGACTCTGAGCATCTTCCTTGGACATGCCCCGGGCTCTCAGGTAGAACAAAGCCTCCTGGTCCAGTTGACCGATAGTAGATCCATGGCTACACTTCACGTCATCGGCAAAAATCTCCAACTGGGGCTTAGTATAAATCGTGGCATTGTCACTGAACAAAATATTATTGTTCTGCTGAAAAGCATTGGTTTTCTGAGCAATGGAATGCACGTAAACTTTCCCATTGAAAACTGCTCTGGCGCGGTCAGTCAGAATTCCTTTATATAACTGATTACTGTCACAATTCGGTTCCTTATGGTTGACCAGAGTGTGATTGTCCACCAACTGGTTGGCATTGGAGAGATACAACCCATACATGTGAGACTCCGTAAAACTACCGTTAAGTTCCAGATTGAGGTTGTTTCGCACAAAACTCATTCCGGGAAGTGTAAATGTGAAGTTGTTATATAGGCTTTTGCCCTTTTGTTCTACTTCGGTGTGCTCTACCAGTCTCAGTCGTTCGTTCGCTTTCTGCAATTTGATATGGTGAAGAACCGCATCAGTTTCCACCAGAATCTCTGTTGAATTGTTCCGGAAACTCACTGCATCCTGGCCCGAATGATAATAACTCTCGATAATTTCAGCTTCTGCACCGGAATTTACAATGAAAATATTCCTGGAAATATTAAATTGCTTTTGCTGTCCGCTTATAAAATGGACCAGATGAATGGGCTGATCAATCGTGACATTTTCCGGGACGTTGATATATATTCCCCGCGTAAACAGCGCCGTATTCATTGCCAGAAATGGATTGGCCCTGTAATTCCGGGATTTCTGTAACCGGGCTTTCACTTCCGGTTCGCGAAGTGCATTCATTATGGGTACAATGGTGCACATCGATTCATCGGGAAGTACAGACAGTTCCGGATAAAACTGCCCATTGATCATGGCAATTTTGTATCCGTGCAATTGCTTGCCGAAATAGGGCAGAGACGCGGGATCGATAACAGGGCTTACGCCCTGGTCCACATCAAATGGCTCGTCCAGATAAGGCTTCACCGGGGTGTATCGCCAATCTTCATTTTTTACGGAAGGAAATCCGTTCTTCTGAAAAAAATTGAAGGCCACTTCCCGGATTGGAGCCAGATATTCCGGTTTGTCACATACCTTGCATTCAGAAACACCCTGATAATCATTCAGGATCTGTTCTCTGAAATCCACATCTATTTGAGCTAACATATGAATTCTTATTTTAATATTTGATCAGGAAACAACGGGCATTTTACGAAGCCAGTCATAGCCCTTCTCTTCCAGTTCGAGTGCCAGGGTTTTGTCCCCTGACCGTATGATTTTACCGTCATTGAGCACATGTACAAAATCAGGTATAATGTACTCGAGCAGTCTTTGGTAATGCGTGATAATAATAAAGGCTTTGTCTTTGGAGTGAATCTTATTCACCCCATCTGCTACGATGCGAAGTGCATCGATATCCAGACCTGAATCGGTCTCATCCAGAATAGCCAGTGAAGGATCCAGCATAGCGAGTTGAAAAATTTCATTACGTTTTTTCTCACCACCGGAAAAACCTTCATTCAGTGAGCGATTGGTCAGAGAAGAATCAAACTGAACCAATTCCTGCATGGCTCTGGTTCGGTTCAGAAACTCCCGGGCTGATAGAGGTTCCAGTTTTTGATGCTCCCGGATCTCGTTGACCGCCGTTTTCAGAAATGTGATATTGGACACACCCGGAATTTCGACCGGGTACTGAAAAGCCAGAAATACACCTTCCCGTGCTCTGATCTCGGGATCCATATCGAGGAGATCTTTTCCCTTATAGGTGACCTCACCCTCCGTAACTTCAAATTCCTCCCGGCCCGCCAGGACAGAAGCCAATGAACTTTTACCGGAACCATTGGGTCCCATAATGGCGTGGATCTCTCCGGCTTTTACGGAAAGATTCAGCCCTTTGAGTATTTCATTGCCATCAATGGAGGCATGGAGATTTTTTATTTCCAACATATTTTACGCTTTAGATATTTGTTGACTTGTATTAATTGTTTAACCGACGCTACCTTCAAGTGTAAGTGCCAGTAGCTTTTTCGCTTCGACTGCAAACTCCATCGGTAGTTTGCTAAGCACTTCTTTGGCATATCCATTGACAATTAGTGCTACTGCTTTTTCCGGATCAATACCTCGTTGATTCAGATAAAATATCTGATCCTCACCGATTTTGGAAGTAGTCGCTTCGTGTTCCAGCATCGCAGTTTGATTCCGGGATTCGATATATGGGAACGTATGGGCTCCGCACTGATTACCGATCAGAAGGGAGTCACACTGGGTGAAATTTCGGGCCCGGTGCGCAGTCTTACCGATTTGTACAAGCCCCCGATAACTGTTATTACTCAATCCCGCTGAGATACCTTTTGATATGATACGACTTTTGGTATTCTTCCCAATATGGTTCATTTTGGTCCCGGTATCCGCAATCTGATGACCTTTGGTCACTGCAACGGAGTAGAATTCTCCGACAGAATAATCTCCTTTCAAAATCACACTGGGGTATTTCCAGGTGATGGCCGAACCAGTTTCCACCTGAGTCCAGGATATTTTGGATCGGGCACCTTTGCAGATACCCCGCTTGGTTACAAAATTGTAAATACCCCCTTTTCCATCTGCATCGCCGGGGAACCAGTTCTGGACGGTCGAGTATTTTATTTCCGCGCCTTCCATGGCGATCAATTCCACCACTGCAGCATGGAGCTGGTTCTCATCTCGTTTGGGTGCTGTACATCCTTCAAGGTAACTGACATAACTGTTTTTTTCGGCTACGATCAGCGTCCTTTCAAACTGGCCGGTATTCTGTGCATTAATCCTGAAGTAAGTAGATAACTCCATCGGACAACGGACACCTTCGGGAATATAGACAAATGATCCATCTGAAAAGACTGCAGTGTTGAGCGACGCATATATGTTGTCAGAATGTGGCACGACGGTTCCCAGATATTTTCGTACCAGTTCCGGATGATTCTTTACGGCTTCACTCATCGAACAAAATATAATTCCGAGCTTGGCCAGCTCTTTTTTATAAGTTGTAGCAATAGAGACGCTGTCAAATACCGCATCTACCGCTACTCCGGCCAGCAGTTTCTGTTCTTCGAGTGGAATGCCCAGCCGATCGTATGTCCTGAGCAATTCCGGGTCGACCTCATCCAGACTTTCATATTTGGGCTGGTCCTTGGGAGCTGCATAGTAGGAAATATCCTGAAAATCAACTTCCGGAGCTTTAAAATTCTGCCATTGGGGCATCTCAGAATCAAGGAAGGCCTTGTACCCCTTCATTCGCCATTCCAGTAACCATTCCGGTTCATGCTTTTTGGCGGAAATAAACCGAATGACTTCTTCATTGAGCCCGGGTGGTAAAACATCCATGTCGATATCCGTGACGAAGCCAAATTCGTATTCCCGGGTGGTAAAATCATCAATTATCTCTGTTTCGGTTCTCATGCTTTTCTTCTTTTTTATCCATCAGTCGAACGAATCGTTTGTGTTTGGACGATGGACAGACTCTATAAAATCCACAATATTCCTGGTCCACACTGGAAAAATGTAATGTGCTCACATCCATATTCCAGGGGGGCAAATTTACGTGGTTTGTGTTGAATAACAAAAGTATTTGACTTATGTTTATTAAGAATTAGATTAAATACAGATGATTTTGTCCAGAATCGAACGGGTACTTAGAATGTAGAATAATGATATGCAAAGTTCTTCTATTCTTCTCCAGGCGAAGTGTAATTTTTGCCCGACATCACGATGACCATTTCTCCTTTCAGGGCTTCCCTTTCCTCGAGTTGCGCACGGATTTCGGCCACCGTTCCCCTGATATACTCTTCATGAATTTTGGTCAGTTCACGAGCGATACAGATACGTCTGTCAGGCCCCAAATATCGCTCACATTCCATGAGAAATTTATCAATCCGGTAGGGGGATTCGTACACCACGATCGTTTCTTCCCGATTTGCGAGGTCTTCCCATTTTTTGCTTCTGCCTTTTTTGTGTGGCAGAAAACCTGCAAAATAAAAATGATCCGATGGCAGCCCCGAAGATACCAAAGCTGCTGTGAGTGCATTGGGTCCGGGAAGACTGGACACCACAATATCTGCTTCTGTACAGGCACGGACCAGCAGAAAACCGGGGTCTGATATACCGGGCATCCCGGCATCCGATACCAGGGCTACTTTTTTACCTTCCCTGAGATGATCCAGGACAGCGTTGAGTTTCTTTTTTTCATTGTACTGATGGTAGGAGGTGGTCCGTGCATCTATAGTATAGTGTCGCAGCAGTATTTGCGTCTTTCGGGTATCTTCGGCCAGAATATAATCCACAGACTTCAGTACCTCGATGGCGCGTACCGTTATATCCTCAAGATTTCCAATCGGTGTAGGAACGAGATAGAGCATTATGGAAGCGGGTGAATTTGGAATTCGTATTTTTCCATGATCATATTGGCAAGCAGTTTCCGGCATGAAGTATCTACGATGGAGTGAGCCTCCTCTTTGTTTGCCGCATCCAGGATCATCTCTATGTATTTACCGATCCGTACATCACTCACCTGTTGGATGCCGATATTGGGGAGGTTTTTGCCCACGGTTTTACCTTGCGGATCCAATAATTCTGCATGGGGCATGATTTTTATTTCAGCTTTGAACTTCATGTGCATAGATCTGATGAACGGCAAATATATTGATTTTAAGTTTAGTTCATTAAAATTTGGTGAAGTAAATGAATTTAATGTAGTTTTAGCTCGAATTCAGAAATCCGGCCATCAACCGGTATTAAATCATAATAAATAAACAGGACTTGTCACTATTTAGCATCAAGGATAAAAAAATTGTTATTTCCGGTGGAACTGGTGTTTTGGGCCAGACCGCTGTGGCATATTTATTGGCACAGGGTGCAAAGGTTTGCATACTGAACAGGAACCCTTCCAAACTGGATAAACTACTTGATCAATGGAGAGATATTTCGGAACATGTTACCGGCTTTTCCGGCGACGTCACCGATGAGGTTTTTCTTGGGGAGGTAAAAGCAGGTATTCGTGAAAGTTGGGGTTCGCTGGATGTGTTGATCAATGCTGCAGGTGGCAATATGCCAGGAGCCGTCATACAACCGGACAGTTCTTTTTTCGAAGCCAGTGTGCCCGATTTACGGAAGGTCTTTGATCTCAATCTGATGGGTACATTGCTTCCTACGTATATTTTATCTGATTTGTTTCCTGAGCAAGGACAAAGTGCTATCATCAATTATTCCTCGATGTCTGCGGATCGTGTAATAACACGGGTTCTGGGCTATTCTATGGCCAAAGCTGCTGTGGATATATTTACGAAATGGCTCGCGGTTGAATTTGCTACCAAATACGGTGAACGGATCCGGGTCAATGCTGTAGCGCCTGGCTTTTTCCTCACGGAACAGAATCGGGATTTGTTGACCAGGTCCGATGGATCTATGACTTCGCGTGGCGAACGAATAGTGCAAAATACACCGTATGGCAGATTCGGAAAAGCTGAAGAACTGAATGGTATATTACATTTTCTGATGAGCGAAGGATCTGCTTTTATAACCGGTACAGTGATTCCGGTTGACGGAGGATTCAGTGCGTACAGTGGCGTGTAAACCCGAAATTAATTCAAAACCATACATAAAAGGATACAGTGGATTACATTTTTACTCATACAATGCGATGGTACGGTCCGGACGATGCGGTGTCATTGGCCGATATCCGACAGTCCGGTGCCACTGGAGTGGTGACCGCACTCCACCATATCCCCAACGGGGAGGTATGGACCAAAGCCGAAATAGAAAGGCGGAAGGCCCAGGTGAACGAAGCCGGGCTGGACTGGCATGTGGTGGAAAGTCTGCCGATCACGGAAGCCATGAAACTCGGGACCGAAGAAGCAGCAGCGCATATTGAAAACTATAAGGTTTCATTGCGCAATCTGGCCAGTGCGGGGATAAAAGTAGTGACCTACAATTTCATGCCTGTGCTGGACTGGACACGGACGCGGTTGTACCATGAACTACCCGATGGATCGCAGGCCCTCTATTTCAGTATCATCGATCTGGCGGCTTTCGATCTGTTTATTCTCGGCCGTAGGGATGCTGCTAACGATTACTCCGGATCCGTCATAGAAAAAGCCCGGGAATTCTTTGATTTGATGTCACCCAAAGCCCGCGATATCCTCACCCGGAATATCCTGGCCGGATTACCCGGATCGGAGGCGGGATATGAACTGGAAACCTTTCGGGAAAAACTGGCCTTGTACGACCAAATGACTCCTGAAAAGCTCCGCAACAATCTGATCACATTTCTGAAGGAAGTGGTGCCCGTTGCGGAAGAAGCGGGCGTTGATTTGGCCATTCATCCGGACGATCCTCCTTTCAAAATATTTGGTATTCCACGTATCGTCAGTACGGAAACCGATTACGATGCTTTTTTATCTGCGGTTCCTTCAAAAACCAATGGACTTTGCTTTTGTACCGGATCACTTGGTGCCAGACGCGATAATGACCTCGGTCAAATGATCCGGAAATACCGGGATCGAATACATTTTTTACATTTGCGCAGCGTGGAAATCGTGGAAGATTATCATTTCTATGAAGCAGACCATCTGGAAGGCAACGCAGATATGGTAGATCTGGTGTACGCCTTCAAAGATGATAACCGGGCGGTCTATATGCGACCGGACCATGGACATGCCATCATGTGTGACCTCCGGGACCGCAAGGCCAACCCGGGTTATACTGCCGTGGGACGCATGAAAGGACTAAGGGCCATCATGGGAATCGAAAAAACTATCGTACAACTAAACCGTAAAACATGAAAAAGTGGGGCATCCTAATTTTGTTCGTGGCATTCGCACTGGTGTCCTGCCAGAAAAGCGAACATATTAACACTTTGATATTGGGGCATTCCTTACCCACAGCTCATCCGGTTCACAAGGCTATAGTATATTTCGCGGATCTGGTGAAAGAAAATTCCGGTGGGAAGTTGGAGGTGAAGATCTATCCCAACAGCCAATTAGGCTCTGAACGGGAAGTTCTGGAACTCGTCCAGATAGGCAGCGTGGGCATGACCAAAGTGAGTGCCGGGACGATGTCCAATTTTTCTCCGAAATACCGGGTGCTGGGTATACCGTATATTTTCGATAATGAAGATCATGCCTGGCAAGTTCTCGAGGGAGATATCGGCCGTGAGATCCTTGATAGTGGTCAGGAATATTACCTCAATGGCCTTGTATTCTATGATGCAGGCAGCCGGAGTTTTTATACCAAGGACCGGCCCATTCGTACCGCTAAAGATGTAACGGGCCTGAAACTTCGCGTGATGAATGATCAGATGGCTATTGATATGGTCAATATGTTGGGCGGATCAGCTACTCCGATGTCTTTCGGAGAATTGTATTCTGCCTTACAGCAAGGAGTGGTCGATGGAGCGGAAAACAACGCGCCATCAGTGGTGTCAACGAACCATTATGAAGTGTGTAAATACTATTCACTGGACCGCCATACCACCCTGCCTGACGTATTGGTAATCGGAATGTCAGTATGGAATAAGCTCAGTGAAGAGGAACAACAATGGGTCATGGATGCTGCCCAGACCTCGTTGGTCCGGCAAAAGGAATTGTGGCGCGAAGCAGTGGAAAAGGATATGAAGTTTTTGCGGGAACAAGGCATGGAAATCATCGAGCCCGATGCCGCTTCTTTCCGGCAAGCCACAAAACCTCTGAAAGACCGCCTGCGTAATCATCCGGTCATGGGCGATCTGATTACTAGAATTGAAAATCTGAATGAATCATGATAACCTTTTTCAACAAAGTCGCTGAGTACATTTTGGTTAGTGTATTTTTTGTGATGACAGTCAGTGTAGTGTGGCAGGTTTTAAGCCGATACCTGTTCAATATCTCTTCTTCGTGGACGGAGGAACTGTCGCGGTTCAGCCTGATGTGGCTGGCTATGCTGGGTGCAGCATATATCACTGGCAAGAAGGAACACATCGAGATCGATCTGTTGTTCGACCACCTTTCACCGGTCAATGCTCGCAGGCTGGATTTGTTTATCGGAGTCCTCATCATCTTTTTTGCATTGACGGTGATGGTCATTGGTGGTGGATATTTGATGTATATGACTCTGTATCTTGAACAAAAATCGCCTGCCTTGCAGGTACCATTGGGGTATGTGTACAGTGTTCTGCCTTTGAGCGGGTTATTGATTATCATGTACACCATCGATCAAATGAAAAAAACTACTCACCAAAAGACCGTTGCCGATGAATCCTGAATTAGCCAGTATCCTTATACTGTTCCTGACGTTTTTTATCCTTCTGATCCTGAAAGTGCCCGTGGCATTTAGCATTGGGATTGCCACTGTCCTGACGTTATTCATTAATATTCCTTTTTTGCCTGCGGTCACCACGATCAGTCAGCGAATGATCACCGGTCTGGACTCTTTTGCCCTATTGGCCATTCCGTTTTTTATTCTGGCCGGAGAAATCATGAACCGGGGAGGGATTGCACGTCGAATGATCAATTTTGCCAAATCACTACTGGGCGCATTACCTGGTGGACTTTCGTTTGTAAATATTCTGGCAGCTATGATGTTCGGGGCTATTTCGGGATCAGCCGTTGCGGCAGCTACAGCTATCGGAGGGATTATGACCGAGCGTATGGTAAAAGACGGTTATCCCCGTTCATATACAGTGGGGGTCAATATTACCTCCGCATCCACAGGTCTGATCATCCCCCCCAGCAATGCTTTGATCGTCTACGCTCTGGCCAGTGGTGGAACCGCTTCTGTGGCTGCGCTTTTTCTGGCAGGTTATATACCGGGCATATTAGTTGGGCTGGGACTTATGTTGGTGGCTTATTTCTATGCACGAAAACTGGATCTGCCCCGCGGAGATAAAGTATCGATATCCCAGCTTTGGCAGGATTTTAAGGGTGCATTTTTCAGCCTGTTGATGCTGGTCGTGGTAGTAGGTGGGATCGTATTTGGTATATTTACCGCTACTGAAGCGGCTGCCATTGCTGTGGTTTATGCTGCGGTACTTGCATTGGCCTATAGGGAAATAAGGGTGAAAGATTTCTGGAAGATATTCCTTGATAGTTCCCGGACCAATGCCATCGTAACCTTTCTAATAGGTACTTCGATGGCCATGTCCTGGTTGTTTTCATACGACAGTCTTCCCCAATTTATTTCCAATTTGTTGTTGAGCAACGTAAGCAGTCCGATTATGATATTTTTATTAATCAATCTGCTTCTTTTGATTGTAGGCTCCTTTATGGATATGACACCCGCTCTTCTTATTTTTACACCTATTTTTCTGCCCCTGGTTACAGCGCTGGGCATGAGTCCGGTTCATTTTGGAATCATTATGGTATTGAATCTTTGCATCGGCTTATGTACACCACCAGTGGGATCACTATTGTTCGTGGGAGGAGGAATCGCAAAAATTAGCATTACCAAGGTATTGAGACCATTGCTTCCTTTTCTGATTGCCATGGTGGTGGTCCTGATGATCATCACTTACATTCCACAGCTGGCTATGTGGCTACCCAATTTATTCGGATATTGATAATATTTTATAACGGAAAATTACAGTTATTTTAAAAAATTACAAGATATGAGAAAAATCAAAAATATTGCCGCGATTGTAATGATGCTTGGATTCCTGTGTCAGGTGGGCTGGGCTCAGAATGAAGAACCCTGGAAACCCTTATTCAACGGGAAGAATTTTGATGGTTTTACCCAGTTGAACGGGGAAGCCATGTATCATGTGGAGAATGGTGAAATGGTTGGTGTGTCCAAAATGGGCACCCCCAATTCCTTTATGACTACAAATAAACATTATGGAGATTTCATCCTGGAATTTGAAGTTCGGGTCGATGCCAGCCTCAATAGTGGCGTTCAGATTCGGTCCAATAGCCTGGAGTCCTACCGTGATGGACGGGTACATGGCTATCAGGTAGAAATAGATCCCAGTACCCGGGCGTACAGCGGTGGAATATACGATGAAGCACGCCGTGGTTGGCTTTATCCGTTATCCCGAAATCCTGAAGGGCGGGCTGCCTTCAATGCCGGCGGCTGGAATTCCTACCGGGTCGAGGCCATTGGACCATCCATCCGGGTTTGGGTGAACGGAGTCAATACGGCTAACCTCATTGATGACATGACTGCCGAAGGATTTATTGGGTTTCAGGTGCATGGCATCGGGGATAATAAGGACAAAGATGGTACGGAGGTGCGTTGGCGCAATATCCGGATTGCTACGGAAAACCTGGACCAACACAGATGGGAAATGGATCCCGACGTGATCGAACTCAACCTCATCCCCAACACACTGAGCGACCAGGAAAAACGAAGAGGTTGGCGGCTGCTCTGGGATGGTAAGACCAATGAAGGATGGGTCGGTGCCAAGCTGGACCATTTTCCACAACAGGGCTGGACGATCGAAAACGGTGAACTGAGTGTGCTGGCGAGCGGTGGGGCCGAATCTGCCAATGGTGGCGATATAATTACAGAGGATAAATTTTCCGATTTCGAACTCACTTTTGAATTTAAACTGACGGAAGGTGCCAACTCCGGAGTCAAGTATTTTGTAGACCCCAATCTCAACAAAGGAACCGGATCGGCTATCGGACTCGAATATCAGATCCTGGATGATAAAGTCCATCCAGACGCCAAAAAAGGGGTATCCGGTAACCGAACAGTAGGTTCTCTGTATGACCTGATCCCAGCACAGAATTTGTCCGTACCAAGCCGCAATAAGCCTTTTAACGGGGTAGGAAACTGGAATCGGGGGCGGATTCTGGTAAAGGGCAATCATGTAGAACATTGGATGAATGGCTTCAAAATTCTGGAATACGAACGTCGGACACCGGCATTCCGGGCATTGGTAGCCTATAGTAAATATAAAGACTGGCCCAATTTTGGAGAGTGGGATGAAGGCCATATCCTGTTGCAGGATCATGGTGACCACGTTTCATTCCGGAGCGTGAAAGTCCGGGAATTTTAGATTTGTAAATTGGAAACCATGACCGGTCGATACGGCTTCACGGTGTATTATAATTTTATATGAAAGCTTTTATTAATAAGAATTTTATCCTCGAGAACAAGTACGCAAAACAACTTTACTTTGACCATGCCCGGGATATGCCCATCATTGATTACCACAATCATCTGCCTCCGGTAGATATTTACATGGAAAGGCAATACAAGGACATCACCGAAGCCTGGCTGGAAGGGGACCATTATAAGTGGCGGGCCATGCGGGCGATGGGCTATGATGAAGACCTCATCACTGGCAAAGCAGAATCCAGAGAGAAATTCCAGGCCTGGGCCGAAACGGTCCCTTATACGATGCGAAATCCCCTCTATCACTGGACGCATATGGAGTTGAAATCGTATTTCGGCTTAACGGATCTGCTGAACGGTGACAATGCAGATGAAATTTATGATCAAACAACAGAAGCACTTGGTAGTAAGGAGTTTACAACAGTTAGGTTGTTGGAAAAGATGAAGGTAGAAGTCATTTGTAGCACAGACGATCCTGCGGACAGTTTGGAATATCACATCCAGTACAAGGACAATCCAAAAGGAAGTTTCCAGTTATTCCCCACTTTCCGGCCGGATAAGATCCTTCGCATAGAATCCCCTGAGTATCCGACGTATCTGGAGAAACTCGGCAGGTCAGAAGATACGGTCATCGATTCTCTGGACCTGTTGCTGGAAGTGATCCGAAAACGCGTAGATTTTTTCGATTCAATGGGTTGCAGGGCATCTGATTACGGATTGGATAAAATTTATGCAGTACCATACACGGAAGGGACGGTAAGGGATGCCTTTATGAAAAGACTGAACAACCAGTTTTTGACCAGTGAAGAGGTGGCCGAGTTCAAATCCTATATTCTCGAGATGCTGTGCCGATTGTATTCTGAGAAAAACTGGGTACAGCAGTTTCATCTGGGGGCACTTAGGAACAACAGTGACCGAATGTTGAAGAAGCTGGGCCCGGACACGGGATTTGATTCGATGGACGACCAGGAGCATGCCCGAAGTATTTCCCGTTTGTTCAATACTCTGGATACCGCTAATTCGCTCGCCAAAACCATCCTTTATAATAACAATCCCAAAGACAATGCCACCTTTGCGACTATGGTGGGAAATTACAACGACGGATCAGTACGGGGGAAAATGCAATTTGGATCGGGATGGTGGTTTCTGGACCAAAAGCGCGGTATGGAAGAGCAAATTAATATACTTTCTGAGATGGGGATGTTGTCTTTGTTCGTAGGCATGCTGACGGATAGCCGAAGTTTTTTATCTTTCCCCCGACATGATTACTTCAGACGTATTTTGTGCAACATGATTGGACAGGATGTCAAAAAAGGCTTGCTGCCGGCTTCAGAGATGGATTTCCTGGGTCAGATGGTGGAAAATATTTGTTATTACAACATAAAAAGTTATCTGGGAGTCTAAAATCGATCGAAGCCAAACATCAGATCATAACCAGAGATAGACGGAAATCGTGATGCTGTATTGATTTTAGCCCCAGACGCATTCTGGAGATGAGTAAAAGAAAATCTAATAAAGCGAGTACCATCATTGATATCGCGGAAGCACTTGATGTGTCTGCGGCTACAGTTTCACGGGCCCTCAATGACCATCATGACATTAGTGATGCCACCAAGATCCGAGTCCGGAAAATGGCTGAAGAACTGGGCTACCGTCCCAACAGGATCGCTTCAGGTCTCCGTAAAATGAAATCCAATACGATCGGGATCATCGTTCCCATGTTTACAGCCATTTTCCATTCTTCCATGATCACGGTCATACAAAACCGGCTCTACGAGTATGGCTATCATGTCCTGCTTTGTCAGTCGAATGACTCTTACAAACTGGAAAAGGAATTGGTCAATACCTTATATTCCTACAGAGTGGACGCCATGATCGCTGCGATCACGCTGTACACTGATAATTATGACCACTTCCAATCCTTTGTGGACCTCGGGATCCCGGTCATCTTTTACGACCGGGTACCAACAACTGATTTTCCAGCTCATTTTGTCATCAGCGACGATTTCAGGGGTGGGTATCTGGCTGGACAGCATCTTGCTGATACGGGCGTCAGGGATCCGGCGTTTATTTGTGGATTGTTAAGTTCAAACCTATACCAGGCTCGAGATGCGGGATTTCGCAGTGCGCTGAAAAAAAACGGGATAGAGTTGAAGGAAAACCGGGTATTTTATCAGGAACTCACCCACGAGAATGCACTCGAAACCTGCCGGACCTTATTTTATAGTGAGAATCCTCCTGACGGTATATTCTCTGCAAATGACACCACAGCCATTGCCGTATTGAAATCTGCGAAAGAGAATGGAATTGATGTTCCGTCCCAACTGAAGCTGATCGGCTATTCCAATGATCCACGTTCGGCCATTGTCGATCCGGCCATCACTACCATCGATCAGAATATTCATCGAATGGCAGATCGGGTAGTCCATAAAATTCTAGCCTTGCTGGAGCCGGGGAATGGCGTTCGACCATTGCCTGGCAAAGACAACCGGGAATTGGTGGATGTGGAGCTGGTCCGCCGGATGTCTACCTGAAATTGATTGACCAGGCAGGTCTGATCCTTCAGGATCGAGATGATCCAACCCACATTTTGGACGACGAGAATAGTTTTTTGGGGCGGCAAGTATTTTTATGATCTGGTAATGAGTGTCTATCATCCAGATTGGTCTGTAATAGCTTTAACAAATCACACGTTATAAGGCAAGGAAATTGAAAGTATGCGTTTCTGCTTTTTTTCTTTTGGATTGGAACAGTTACTCAGAAACGTGATCAAATCGCTGGAATATTTTAATATGGAGAACCGAATTCTACAGCCGCATATAATCACGAGGTCATCTTGAGGATATTATCCATACTGGTCAGGATTTTTGCCGGTCTTCTGGTAATTTTTGTGCTTCTTGTACTCTTTATCAGGAGCCCTTGGGGGCAGGATGTGATCAAAGATCGCCTCGTATCCTATATCACCAGCCAAACTGAATCCACCGTTACACTGGACCGGATTTATCTCACCTTCTCCGGGGACCTTACTATAGAGGATTTATATGTAGAAGATCTCAATCAGGATACGCTGTTGTATTCAGGATTGCTCACTGCAGACATTCCAATCTGGCCCATCCTAACCGGAGGCGCGATAACAGTCAACGAACTGACATGGAAGGATGTCCGGGTCAACATCCATCGGGAGGCTGACAAGAACGATTTTAATTATCAATTCCTGTTGAGTGCTTTCGCTTCTGATGCAACTGAACCAGTGCCACCAGAAGACAAAAGCACCGAACCTGTTGATATTGCGATTCGGAAAGTGATCCTCGACCAGATCAATGCCGGCTATACTGATCAAAGGATTGGATTGGCAGCCCAAATCAGCCTGGGACACTTTCAACTGGTTCTCGAGAAATCAGATATTCATACCATGGAATTTGAGATCCGCGAAGCATTGTTATCCGATAGCCGAATTACCTATACGCAAACCAAACCTTTTCCACCTTCTGAGGATACCACCTCATTTTTACTTCCGGTTCTGGCTCTGCACGATATCCGCCTGGACAATGTGACTGGGTCCTATCTGTCCCATCCGGATGGATTGGATGCCCATCTGGAGGTCAATAAATTTAAACTTTCCGCTCCAAAGGTGGATCTGCAAAACCAGAATTTTGAAGTAGATGAAATTTCACTGAAACAGTCCGGTATTACGATTCTGCAAAATCCTGGATTCCTCGAAAACGCCGATCCCGGGGATCCCCATATGGATACTGCAACCCTGGCATGGGTATGGCCGGACTGGCAAGTATCAGTAGAACAGATTAATCTGGACGACAATCGGATCAGTTACCAGGTGGGGGAGAGGACCCAGCCGGTCGGACAATTTGATCCGGAGCATTTGGAGTTGGATCAATTTACCCTGCAAAGTAGAGGAATAAGCCTTCAACCACAATCTCTAACAGGACAGATAGACCAATGGAGTTTCCAGGAAAGCTCCGGATTTGAGTTGACCGCCTTCGGTCTGGCACTGGAGATGGATGATCAGGACCTGAATTTGAGTGAAGTAAAGATTCAGACCGCTGACAGTCGTTTGTCAGGTGACATTCAAGTCAGTTATTCGGATCTGCAAACGCTGGCAAGCAAGCCTGAAAACACAACCATCAGCGTGGATATTCCACTTATCAATCTGTCGATTGACGAGGTCTTGCGTTTCTTGCCGGAACTGGAGGATAATCCTTACATCCAAACACTAGGGCAAAAGCCCATAACAATAGCATTCAAAGGCGAGGGTACATTGCATCATTTTAATGTGCCAACCGCTAAAGTACATTGGGGACGCACCACTTCGGTATTGGCTTCAGGTTCGATCCGCCATCTGATCCGTCCTTCTGATATGCAATTTGACTTTCCAAGGATCTTGGTCACTTCGACGAGAATGGACATGAACAGTTTGATGCCAGAGGACAGTCTCGGTATTCGGTATCCCGAAAGTACTCATCTCACGGCAGGGTTGTCCGGCTCTATGGAGGATGCCATGGCAGCCATTACTTTAAACAGTGACCTGGGGCAATTGGGCCTGTCTGGCCGGATCAGCAATAAGGAGGTCTTGCGTTATGATCTGAAGGTCAGAACGGATAGTCTCCTGCTGGATAGTTTACTGAATTATCCTCAACTTGGCCCGTTGACCCTCGCCGCTCAGATAGAAGGGGAGGGGACAGCATTGGAATCACTGGATCTGGCCCTGGAATCCCAAATTGAACATTTTACCTTTGATGGATATCCGATAAACGATCTGAAGATCAATGGCTGGGCACAAAATGGCCAGGGCACATTCAATAGTGCTTACCGGGATACCAATCTGCAGGTGAACCTGGACGGCCGGTTTATACTGGATACGATATCTCCGGAGCTGAACATCAATTTACAGGTACCGGGGGTCGATATGGCTGCATTATCACTCACAGAAGAGGAAATAAAAATGGGATTTAATCTGGAGGCCTGGTTCGCAGGGAATGTTACCAGATTTTCAACTAAAGCCCTTCTCTCGGACGGCATTGTGGTCCGGGATGGTCAAAATTATCCCATGGGCGAAATCGAATTTCAAGCCTTTGTCGCACCGGATACCACCGCAGGAAGTTTCCAAAGCAAAGCGCTGGACCTCCGGCTGGAGTCCAATACTTCTCCGGAAGGTTTTACTACGGCTCTGATGCATCATATTCAGACCTACATCGGGGATTCCACGAAAATTAGTGACAATACGGGGCAGGTGCGCGTATTGATGAATGGTGCTTTGCGGGAAGACCCCCTTATCACTGACGTATTCCTTCCGGATCTCGAGGAGATAGATACTGTAACGATCGATGTGGAATTTGTGGAAGAGGAACGCCGATTGACTGCGCTGATCGATGCTCCGAAAATTTTGTATGCCGGCGTCTCCATCGATAGCGTACGAATGGATGCTTTTTCAGATGAGGATCAATTTACCATGGATCTGGCACTGCGTCAGATTGAGTCCGGACCAGTCACTATCAACCGAACTGTATTTACAAATGAAATATCGGATAAGGTCCTCTATTCACATTTTCAGGCGATGGATGGAAATGAGATCCTCATGGAGATGAAAACAGAAATGTCCGGCCAGGGTGATAGTTTACGGATACACCTGGACCCTTCGGTGCTGGTCTTTGACTCGAATGACTGGTCAGTTCCACCAACCAATGAAATCATCACTACCAAAAACAAGATTCTCTTTCGGGATTTTAGATTTCACCGGGGCGAACAAAGCGTTACGATAGATGATAACCCAGGGTTGACCGATTTGAATGTCCGGATACAAAATTTCAAATTGGCCAATATCCTAAGTTATTTCAATCCGGATACTCTGCTGGCCACAGGAAACCTCAATGGGAGCATTACGCTGGAGGAGCCTTTGGGTGATGCCGGACTTATTGCAGATCTCGGTATCGATTCACTTAAAGTGCTCGATGTAAATATGGGGGACCTGAGACTATTCAGTGTGACGGAAGATGCCCGTGATTATTCTGTAGATTTGAATCTGAACGGTGGTCAGGTTGATTTCAAGGTCCAGGGAGCATATCAGGCCACCGATGAAGATGCCTATCTGACATTGGATTTGCAAATCGATACCATTAACATGAAAGCTATTGAAGCATTTTCTGCAGGGACTATTGAAAAATCCAGTGGATATCTAACTGGTCTTGCCCGTGCCGAAGGTCCGATTTCAGACTTGCGATATGACGGACGTATTAACTTTCACAATGCGGGCACCACTCCGGCCTTGTTACAGACCCCATTTACACTGGGGCAACAAGAGATTACATTCAATAACGAAAGTATTGTGCTGCATGATTTCAGTATTTCTGATGTGGATGGCAATACTTTCACCCTGAATGGGGATATTTTGACGAGTGATCTGTTCAATCCGGAATTTAACTTAAAAATGACTGCGCGGAATTTTCAGATTCTCAATGCTGCTCAGGACGAGAATGAATGGGTGTATGGGAAGGCAGGTTTTGACGCCCGGGCCACCCTTACAGGCAATCTGAATTTTCCTGTCCTGGATATGGAACTGGAAGTAGGATCCGGAACTGATCTGACTTATGTCATGCCCCAGGGCCAGGCACAAATCAACAGCCGGGATGGGATCGTGAGCTTTGTCAATAAGGATAATCCTTCTGATATTTTACAGGAAGATGAAGACCCGGTAGTGATCCGGGGATATGAAATCGATGCGCTGATCCGGGTCCATGAGGACGCATCTTTCCAGGTGATCATCAGTGAAGAAACGGGAGATCATTTCAAAATCTCGGGAGATGGTGAATTGCTGCTGGGTATAGATCGCGCTGGTCAAATGACGCTGACCGGTTTGTACACGCTGCAGGATGGAGCGTATGAAATGAATTTGTATAACCTGGTCAACAGGAACTTTGAAAT
Source organism: uncultured Saprospiraceae bacterium (assembly GCA_965652315.1). Taxonomy (GTDB): domain Bacteria; phylum Bacteroidota; class Bacteroidia; order Chitinophagales; family Saprospiraceae; genus Membranihabitans. Next base: position 21,982 of record CBFGVZ010000022.1, read on the forward strand.
TGTACCAGGCAGTACGGTGTCCTGGTCGGGAGATCCTTTTGATGCAAACATCAATGTACGGGCCATCTATCGCGTTGAGGCCTCCCCGGCATCCCTGATGGCCAGCCAGACTTCGGCAGCCGATCCGGTCGTTCAGAATCAATACCGACGACAGCTTCCATTTCTGGTTTATCTTAATGTCGATGGACGACTTACGGAACCGACCCTGTCCTTTGACATCGATATGCCTGAAAACGTCAGAGGAGAATTAGGCGGCCAGGTGTACGGTCGTATCCAGCAAATTAATCAACAGGAACAATTGGTGAATAAGCAGGTCTTTTCACTGCTCGTACTCAATCGGTTTTACCCGGATCAGGGAAGCGACGGGAGTTCAGGAGGGATCGTCAATGTGGCCCGTGACAATCTCAATGATGCCCTTTCCGATCAGCTCAATGTTTTTTCAGACCGGTTGTTGGGCGATACTGGTTTTGAATTGAACTTTGGCCTGGAAAGTTACACGGACTATGGTCCTCAGGGTCAGAATCCTCAAAACAGAACCGAGCTGGATATATCTGCACAGAAGTCTTTTCTCAATGACAGACTGATCGTTAACGTAGGGAGTGAAATCGACATTGAAGGGAGTAATTCCAGTCCCGGAAATCATAACCCGTTAATCGGAAATGTGAGTGTGGAATATCTGATCACGGAAAACGGACAGTTTAGGATCAGAGGGTTTCGCAAGAATGTATATGAAAATGTGATTGATGGGCAGACCATTGTAAGCGGGCTGGCCTTGATTTTCACCCGGGAATTCAATAAATTTCGCGAATTGTGGCAGCCTATGGCCCGGGAAGAAGGACTTAGAAATACGGAGGAGAATAATGAAAGTGAATAGCATTTCGGGGGCAAATATCAAATCTCTTCTACCGCTTTTGGCATCAGTGATGATCCTTTCTGCCTGCAGCGTCCGAAAGTACATACCGGAGGAACGGATGCTTTACACCGGTGCTTCTTTGGATCTGGAAGCCGTGGACCCAATCGAGGATTTTAAGGAAATAGAATATTTACTCTCGGACCTGATGTACCCGGAACCCAACACCCACATTTTGGGGATGCGGCCCGGTCTGCATTTTTATTATAAATCACGGTCCGATTCGGGTTGGATTTATCAATTTCTCAACCGTAAAATGGGCGAAGAACCAGTTTACATGGAACAGGTGGACAGGTTATCGGTAGAAGATCTGATCCGGAACCGATTGGAGAACCGTGGGCACTTCAACAGTAATATCACGAGTGAAATTCATCTGGATGAAGAGAAAAAAATGGCTTCAGTGACCTACCATGTCGTTATGCCGGCATCCTATCGAATGGCGACATACACGCTGGAAGGAGATTCCTTGAACATTCACCAACACATCCAGGATTACTTAGAAGAATCTGTCTTTGAGGCTGGCACCCGATTTGATCTGAATCTGATGAAATTGGAACGTGAACGAATCGATGCCTATCTAAAACTTCGGGGATATTACAATTTCAATGCGAATTTCCTGGAGTTCCAGGCGGATACCAACCGGTATGAAGATAAAAGATTTGACCTGTATCTGAGCCTTAAAAGGGATGTACCGCCCGAAGCACTGATTCCATATCGGATCCGCGATGTGTTGGTATATCCTAATTTTACTTTACCTCGTGATTCTACAGGATTGGATTCCATCCCGTATCAGGGTAAAATCTACATCCAGGAGGACATGTATTTCCGCCCCGATCGGTTGGATCCGTTTATCCAGATTCAAAAAGGGGATTATTACAACGCAGAAAGATCAAAATCAACCAGTCGGAGGGTGGGTTCTACCGGTGCATATAAATTTGTGAATATCAGGTTTGCAGAAACAGACAGTACAATTCAGGATACTGTGGGCCATCTCAGAGCCAACATCTTTTTATCCCCACTGAACAAACGGTCTGTCCGGACACAGCTCCAGGCGGTTACAAAATCCAACAATTTCGCAGGTCCGAGCCTGGTGCTGAACTGGTCTAACCGCAATCTCTTTCAGGGGGGTGAGATCCTGGGTTTTACAGCCAATTTAGGATACGAAACTCAGTTCAGCAGGAAAAATGTACCGGGTCATAATAATTTGCAACTCAGTCTGGAAAGTGATTTGGTTTTCCCGCGTGTCCTGTTGCCTTTTCAGATCAACACGGATTGGTTCGATTATTCCATTCCGAAGACTCGAATTAGTCTTAACGGTGAATACATCGCACGCACCAATTTATTTTCAATGTCTTCGGTATCAGGAACATATGGATTCTTTTGGAGTGGAAACCGATTCGTCACACATGACCTCAATCCAATATCCATCACCTACCTTAATTTATTGAACAGCACACCGGAGTTCGATGAAATACTGGACCGGAATCCCTTCCTGCAAAGCAGTTTTGATCAGCAATTTATTTCCGGAATGACTTATTCTTACACCTACAACGGAATGGTTGATCAATACCGAAAGCATCAGATTTTTCTGAATGGTTATTTTGACATTGCTGGCAATTTGTTGCATCTGATTACTGGCCCTGGTAGTGGCCCGCAGAATACTTTTCTGGGATTGGAGTATGCGCAGTACGCAAAATCAGTATTGGATATTCGGTACCATGTCAATCTGGGCCATGGGCAAAAACTCGCTACCCGGGTTCTGGCCGGGCTCGGAGAACCATACGGCAATTCTGATGTCTTGCCCTATAGTAAGCAGTTTTATTCCGGTGGGCCCTACAGCGTCCGGGCTTTTAATACCAGACAGCTGGGGCCGGGATCTTATAACCCCGATCAGGAGCCGGGTGACAATAGATCGTACTTTGATCAAACGGGGAACTTAAGATTGGAGGCCAATGTAGAGTACCGTTTTCCAATGTTTAGTTATCTCAAAGGTGCGATTTTTATTGATGCTGGTAATGTATGGTTGACCGAAGAGAATGCGGCACTGGCTGGTGGAAGGATTGGTCCTGATTTTCTGAATGAGTTGGGAATTGGGGCTGGCGTGGGATTCCGGTTGGACATTCAGAGTTTTGTGATTCGGATGGATTTGGGATTCCCGTTGCACGATCCCGCACTTCCAGCTGGAGATCGGTGGGTGAGCACTTTGGACTGGCCGGTACTGAACCTGGCTATTGGATATCCTTTTTGACAATTTAGCACCTGTCGTTTCAATGATATTATTGAATAGAGTTCTGTTTGAAGCTATGAACACAAATGACAGCAAAAAACAGACTTTCCAACGATCCCAAATATGAAGAGAATCGCGGTCGACATCAATAAATTGCTGTAAATTGCGCCTCCAACAGCCAAATTTAAACAAAGTGGAAATTACAATCGATGCAGGCCGCACTTTTGCAGTGGAAGACGTCCTATTTACCTTTGCACTGAAGTCAGAAGCGGGAGAAGTATTCAATGCATATCCGCATTTGATCTGTGGAATTGGAAAAATCAATGCAGTCTATCATCTATCGAAAGCCATTCACCTAAAGAAACCTCGGCTGATTGTCAATCTGGGCTCGGCCGGAAGCACAGATTACAAAAGAGGAGATATTGTCTGTTGTACCCGGTTCATCCAAAGGGATATGGATGTTCGTGGACTGGGTTATGCGCTTTATGAAACACCTTTTTCGGACTTACCACCCGTTTTGGAATACGGATTGCGGATGGAGGGTGTGCCGGAGGCGATTTGCGGGACTGGGGATAATTTTGAAATGGCTCATACAGCGACTACATACAATATAGTGGATATGGAAGCCTATGCACTGGCCCTTGTAGCCCGCAAAGAGGAAATACCTTTCCTTTGTCTCAAGTATATTTCTGATGGGGCTGACGGTCAGGCCGCAGAGGACTGGAACGTACAGGTTCACCAGGCAGCGGTAGCTTTTGGTACGATTTTAAATCTGAAGTGACCTTTTGGACACCTAACTTCAGGGGCCAGTGCGGAAACAGAGGAATAATAGGAACCAGATTGACGGGAATTTGGATTGATTCTTAATAGCCAACTTAAAACTGCATTCGAAATAGAATTGCCTCGTGCATGGAATACGAAATTTTATGAGAGGGGAAAGTTTTCATAAAGATGTGAACTAATATCTTGATTTTTTTTAGCTGGTTTCCTAACTTTACTTCTGAAGGTGAAAGCATTAACGCCCCCTATCAAGAAGCGATCTGATCGTTCCGGTTTTTGGAGGTACTTGTTTCCCGGGTAGTTAATAAAATCTGAAACTCCCATCCCCAGCGCATGAAAATATTACGGTTTACACTCATCCTTTCATTGATTATTTCCGGTTTCGTGTCGGACATAGAATTTCAGATTTTTGTCAAAACATTGAAGGGTAAGACAATTACCCTGGATGTGGAATCGAGTGATACCATTGACAACATTAAGCAAAAAATCCATGATAAAGAAGGTTACCCTCCGGATCAACAAAGACTAATTTTTGCCGGACAACAACTTGAGGATGGAAGGACACTGAGTGATTATAGTATTCAAAAGGAATCGACCCTCCATCTGGTTATTAGACGGAATGATGTAGCACCCAATTGCTCCACCTTTTCGCCTTCCATAGATGGAGAAGGTGTGGTCGTATTTGGTTCATCTGATTTGATTTCCAACGGGAACCTGGCTGATCAGGGAGTCGTAAGTTATCCGCTCACGGTCCAATTTCTCAATCAATGGGGTGGATTGATCGATGAGTTCCGTTTGGAAGATAGGTACGAAATGCTCCAATGGAAAGCCTGCGACTATCTGGGCCAATCCATTCAATTTACCGTCGAAAATGCGTTTGGTAAATGCAGTCAGGGGGTGATGAATTTAACCAACACCCCCCGTGTGCTGATGTCCTCTTCCATGCGCCCGGATACCACCAATGCAGCCATTTCTCATGGGAAAATAAACGTATGGAGTGGAAAAGTCCCCGCTCCGGGGGAATTTCGTCCGACCATATCGAATCCATGTGGAGGATGGGTGTCTGAACCTTCCGTTCAGCCAGACTGGATCATGCCCATTCCCTGTAACATAGCCAGCGATACGGCGAAAGTGGTACTCCGAACCTGGGAGGTCTACGATAAGGCCGGAAGGCTGACTACCCTGACGGACACAATTGTGGTTTTCAGACTTCCGAGATTGACCCCTGATGCGATTTTAGCTTCAGGTGAAGAGGAGTTTTATTGCGATATCCAGGCTTTCAGCCACCCCGAAGATCTTCAGAAACGCTATGCATCGTGGAAACAACCAGTCGGTCTTCATGATTATGAACGACCAAATGCTAAATTGCAGGGCGTGACGTATCAAATTCCGGCAACCATTGTACTTTCAGCACTGGCTGAAGCTTACGCGCAGGGGGAGACGGTTTTTGAAAAATACCTGAAATGTGTCATTTTGAGGAAGGATGATGGAAGGGAGGTGACGATTGGGGATATTATTTCGGGCAGATATGGGGACCAACTGATCGGGGAAGCGAGCAATGAACAACTTAAATATGGATTTTTGCAGATTCTGATCGAGCTCAATGAAGATCCTCTGGTGTTTTTAGGCGGTGCGCTTTATTCCTTTTATCCATACCTGTTGCTGGAGGAAGGCGATTGGATTCTCTCTGAAGGTGGAGGTTTTGTAAAAGTCGAGACAGACTGGTTTTACAATGGACATGGAAATTCACCGTATTGGTTTGCCGGAGCGTGGCCATATGTACA
>CBFGVZ010000023.1:0-26953 GCA_965652315.1 uncultured Saprospiraceae bacterium
TTCCATCCGGGCATCCATTTCCTCCAGGACACTTTCAAATTCTTCATCGGTAAGTCTGCCATGCACACTGACAGCCACAATATGGTCCGAATCAATATCAATAAACTGCATCATGTGCTTCAGTTGTGCCGCAGTGCGTGAATCAATTCGTCTTTGTTCATCGACGAACGGCCTTCGATCCCTACTTCCCGGGCTTTCTCCAAAAGTTCTTTTTTGGTCCGGTCTTCGTAATCTTTGGCTTTACCACCCTTTTTACCGGAATCGGGTGTATTGGCTATCCGGGCTGCCTTTTGTTTGCTGTACCCCTTGTCGCGCAGCGCTTCGTATTGTTCTTCGTCCTTTATTCTTGGATCAGGCATGGTATGTGTTTTTGATGAATAATGTAACATCACTACGGCGCATGCTCCGGCAGGTAATCATTGGGGATAGAATATTATAAACGATCAATGGTTGAAAATAATTATATAACGGATGACTTACACTACCACAGTGACCAAATCGGAACCGGTAATTGTCCACCGCCAGCCTTGTAAACCCGGAAAGTTCATAAAATTTTCCGTCCGAAGTGCCGCCATACCCAACTGAAAGATAATATTATGTGGCAAAACAACTCCCAACTTGTCTATTTATCTATCATGATTAATGCGCGTTAGCTGCCAATAGGAATGCTCCCTAAAGGAATACTATCGTTCATTGCACGGGACGATCAAAGTGAAAATTTTGTATCTTAAGCTCCTGCAAAAAATAACTTCTTTGGTGCTATGACAACCCGCTCAGGATTATTCATATCGTTGCTTTTTCTATTGTTTGGGTTTAATACAAGGGCTCAAAACAATTCGTTGTTTGAAAAAGATTACACCCACGCTATCCAGAACCTGATCAGTGGCCAGACCGAAGTAGTGATCCCAGGGGGACGGGTAGATCTGGTCACGGACGAGGTAGCGTATGAGGTCGAATGGGCGAACAACTGGAAAGAAGCAATCGGGCAGTCCCTCTGGTACGGCCTCAACACGAATAAAAAGCCGGGAATTATACTGATTATTGAAAATCAAAAGGAATACAAGTATTTTATTCAACTCAATTCTGCTCTGGAATATGCCGGTTTATCTGATTCCATTCAAGTGTTGGCATATCCATATGATTTTGAAGGACTAATCTGGGCTACGTCTTCGCTCCCCAAAATCACCAGACCGATTGTTTCTAAAGGAATCCGAAACGCCGGTCTCCGTCAGATCCGGATATTGATTACTACAGCTACCACGAGGGCTTATAACCGTGAAAGTCGGCAACTTCAATCTCTGACAGCGGAATATGAAAATGCCTTTCAGGACATTACATCCGGAAAGGTCCGGGAAGCTGATTCCTTTCAGGGTTTGCAAAATCAAATATTACAACCATACCAGGCGGAATTGGATCGTGATATTTCGAAAATAGATGGGGTCAACGTTCAGTTCGGCGAACCGTTTCTCGGTGCCTGGGAGGGGAAACCGGAGCCATCCCTGAACATGGTGGTCTGTCTGTCTGACGAAGCGGACACCAGATCACTATCCAATTTGTTGTACGATATGGCCGAACGCACGGCACAGGACGCGTTCATCCTGGAAGAAATGAGTGGCATTACAGACCGTATTCCACTCACCATCACTACGGATGACGGCTACCTGCACTACCCCCAAATTCAGATTCACTTTGCTGAAAACCTCGACCTACTGGAAAAAGCAAACGTTGCCCGGATACTGCTGAATCGTGGTTTCAATGAATTCAGCATCGGCAGCGATTATTTTTTCATATCGATCGTTGATTTTGAAGAAAGCGAAGTGGATAAAATAAGAAATTTCAATAAGGTTAAGAAACAGATGAACCAGGTAATCGCTGACCTGAAGGAACAGGTAACTATTGACATCTCCGGTAGGCCAACGGTGGTCAATCGCAAATCGCTATACATTTCTTCAAAAAATGCAAGTGCAAAGAAACAACACACTCGAACGTACAAACGCAGGGATATATTTGACGGTAAATTTGAGGGTCGTAGTATTCAATTGAACAAACCTCAAAATCACATTCGCTGAACAGATTATTATTACCTTTGTGCCCATCTATAAAACCCATAGTTATGGAGTTTGGGAATTTGATTGGATTCGGGATCACCGTTTTCCTCGGCTTATTTGCCATCATGAATCCGGTAGCCAACCTGCCTGCATTCATTGGGATGACTGAGGGCATGTCCTCTGCAGAAAAAGGCCATATTTCTCGTCGGGCTTCAATCACCGCATTTTGTATCGTGGCGGTTTTTGTTATTCTCGGAAAAACCATCTTTAGTCTATTTGGTTTGACTATTCCAGCATTCAAAATTACGGGTGGTATCCTCATCTTCATGGCCGGTTACGATATGATCCGATCCAAAGAAGGTAAAAAAAAGGAGAACGAAGGGATGGATGATGTAGAGAAAGGCAGCAACATCGCCATTTCACCACTCGCCACTCCGCTTATGGCAGGCCCCGGCTCTATCGTAACAGCAATGACTTTCGTATCCGATAAAACCTGGATTTATTTTATAATCGTCATATTCATAGTGGCTGCAGTGTGTTTCATCCATTTTGTGGCATTTAGCATGAGTGAGATAATCGTACGGCGACTGGGTAAAAACATCATTCCTGTAGTCGGTAAGATGATGGGACTGATCATAGCGGTGATCGGTACTGGCATGGTCATTTCCGGTATCGAATTGGTTATAGACAATTTGTGATAAATTTTGTTTATTTGGTCTGCTTTTACAAAAAGAGTTAGAAATATTATTGATTAATTGTGGGCTAAATGGATTCAAATTCAAAATAGCCTGACGGAACATGATGAACCATTTTTCATTTTTATGTAAGCTGTAACTAATGCACGACAGACACCTAAATCGAAAGCAATACTTCGACGAACAGGCCATCACGACCGAAAGGTTTGTCATCCCTTACATTGAAAAAACGATGGAAGTTACCGCAGGTAGTACGGTAGCTGAAATTGGATGTGGAGAGGGTGGGAATTTACTCCCGTTTCTGGAAAGAGGGTGCCGAATTGTGGGTATTGATTTGGCAACCAACAAAATTGATAACGCCATCCGGTACTTCAACGCTCATCCGACCCGGGATCAGGCGACCTTCGTAGCAGAAGATATTTACAAAGTCCAGCCAGACCAATTTCCGGCATTTGACCTGGTCATCATGAAGGATACCATCGAACATATTCCCGATCAGGAAAAGTTTCTGAACCAACTCAAAAGTTTCCTGGCTCCAGGAGCTCAGGTGTTTTTTAGTTTTCCACCCTGGCGTATGCCTTTCGGCGGTCATCAGCAGATTTGCCTGAGCCCACTGCTAAGTAAAATGCCCTATTTCCACCTGTTGCCCCGTCCAGTATATAAAGCTTTGCTTTCCGCGGCGGGAGAAAATGCTGCTAAGATCAATGCGTTGATGGAAATCAGAGATACGCGGCTGTCCATCAGTCGTTTTGAATCCATCCTCCAAAACAGCGGTTATCAGATTAACCAAATCACCTACTACATGATCAACCCCAACTATATGGTCAAATTCAACCTGGAGCCCAAAAAATTACCCGCCATCATGAATGTCCCCCATCTCAAAGATTTTTATACGACCGCGGTGTACTGCGTTGCATCCGTTTCTGAAAAATGACTCTGAGGTTCCGCAAAAGCCAACGCGGATTTTGCTGTCCATCCGGGTTCCGCTCCCGAGTGAGCAAAAACACCGTTGAAACTATACAAATACTGCCAATCCAATCGGGCAGGAGAAAATTTGTATCCAACCAATACACGGCAAGAAGGGTGGCTGCGAGTGGCTCGGCAGAAGCCAGTAAGCTCGCTTTCTGACCACCGATCAACCGAACCGCGTTCAGATACATGGTGAAGGGAATCAGCGTTCCAAACACAATGATCAGCAGGGTGAATAGGTAGGTCTGAGCATCCCAAATCCCGCTGACAGCCCAGGGCGGTCTGACAAGGCAAAATACAAGGCCACCGCACAACATAGCCCAACCAATCACCACCGTAGGGGAATATTTTTTCAACAATTGAATCGGCTGCAGGGTATATATAGCCAATGCAACGGCAGAAGCCAGACCGAGAAAAAGTGCCAGACGGGAAATGATCAGGTTGCCGAAATGGCCATGCGTGACCAGCAAAAAAGTTCCCACCACCGCCAGCAGTATGGCCAGTGATTCCCGGGGATTGGGCAGTTTCCGGTATTTAATGGCCAGATATACAGCGATGAGGATCGGTCCTATATATTGCAACACGGTAGCTGTTGCGGCATTGGAATGTCTGATGGCCGCAAAATAGGTGTACTGGACAGTTAACATACCCGTGATACTGAAAATGAACAATTGGATCGTATCATTCCGGTTTTTCCAGACCGCAAGCAGATCTTTTTTCCGACCCACAGAAGCAATACCGAGCAATAAAATGCCTGATACCAGCAAACGCATCGTAATCAGCCATTCCACGTTAATGTCCCTTTCCTGGAACAAAAATTGGCCGAAAGTACCCGAAATACCCCATAGAATGGCTGCAGTCACAGCCAGAATAGCCCCTTTTACCAGACTGCTCTTCATATTACCTCCGATTAATCCATACGATTGCAAAATTGCATCAAATCGTTGAGTTTGTGATCTAAATTTGAGCGCCAGGGGAACCTTTTTGTTTCCTCCGGATAATATGTTTAGAAGGAAGGTTTACGAAACACGTAAATAATAGAACTGCTCCGATCGATATCAACCAGACTTTTCAGATATGAAATACCACCCCGGTATCCACCTTTCACCAAAGCCAGACTATTACCGCGGTATTTCTCACTCATCATGGATATGTAAAAGGGATCAAAAGGCATTCGTTTCCTGGTCAATAGTTGAAATCCGTGCGATTCGATGAGCATCTTCGCCGAGTGGGGGGAAAAATGCCACAAATGCCGCGGCACATCATACGCGGCCCAATCCGCCCCATACCATTCGGCGTCAGAGCTGGTATAATTGGGAACTGCCACGACCAGGATTCCCTCATGTTTCAGTACGGAATTAATTTTGGTCAGATAATCGGATAAGGAATGGATGTGTTCCAACACGTGCCACATCGTCAAGGCTTCGTACATTCCATCCTCCAGATCAAAGAGTCCTTCGCTACCCCACACCTCTTGCTCCAGTTGGTCCTTGGCAACCGCCCGCGCATTCTCATCTACTTCAGTCCCGTCAACTGACCAGCCGTGATTTTTCATATGGGCCAAAAAATACCCCGTGCCGCAACCAATATCCAGAATATGCCCGGGGTTGGTGCCCACAAATCGTTCGACCAGTTTACGTTTCCGGACCAACATGAGTTCCCGGATCTTGTGGTATAACACATTCACAAGGCCTTTTCTGGTATCAGAATGCGAAATATACTGTTCCGATTTGTAATAGTCACCGATCTGGTCAGGTGGTGGGACCTTTTGCGTGACCCCCAACCCGCATTGAGGACATACTTCGATGGGAAAAATCTGGTGGGAAACCAGATAATCCCGGCATTCAACGTGTGGTTGTAATCCAGAATGGCCGCAAACCGGGCATTGAAGGTGGTTGATTTGATCCATAACCACAAAAATACTGGCTTCATTGAAAATTTTACTATAAGTGATAGGGTATTGAAGAATTTCAGGTCATAAGATATACGCATATAATGGATGGACAAGATCAGGATGCGAGTATACACACTGAAACATCCAAAAGAACCAATCCGTACCGATGTACCGCACTCATCCTGATTCTATGATTCGGCAAAAAACGGTCATTTATCGGTAAAAAACGGTCATTCATCCAAAATACCTTTCAATGGATAGTATTAGGCTTTGCAAAGTACTGTCATTGACTTATCTTTACAGCATGAACAATAAAATACGTTACATATGAAAGCAGAAAACATCAAGGCGCAGATGAGGAAAGGGGTACTCGAACTCTGCGTTCTTGGCATCCTGTCCAGGGAAACGATGTATCCGTCAGATATCATCAAAAACCTGAAAGAAAACGACCTGATCGTCGTCGAAGGAACCATGTACCCTTTACTCAACCGACTCAAAAAAGACGGCTATCTGACGTACAACTGGGTGGAGTCCAAATCAGGACCTCCGCGAAAATATTACGAAATCACCCCCAAGGGCGAGGAATTGCGGGAAGAATTGAACAAATCCTGGACAGCTCTGTCACAAACTGTTAATTTTTCAAATACTTTAAATACAAACGAAAATGAATAAGATTGAATATATCAATTTGGGAGGCATTCCACTGGCGGTGGACATCGATGCAGCCGAAAAGCTTCAGAATTACCTGTATGAACTCGACGATTACTTCGGGAAATCGGAATATGCGGATGAGATCATCGGCGATATCGAATTGAGGCTGGCCGAGCTCATCGAAGAATCGATGGGCAGCCGAAAAGTCGCCAATCTGGCAGATGTGGAAAAAAGCATTAGTATTATGGGAAGACCAGACCAATTTGACCAGACCGACACAGTTGATTCGGCTGATGATTTTGAATCGGAAAAAGAACACCACAGGGAAGGACGCACATACCGCCGGAAGCTGTACAGAGACCCGGAAGACAAGGTCGTGGCCGGAGTCTGCAGCGGCGTGGCGGCCTATTTTGATATCAACGATCCAATCTGGGTACGGCTGGCCTTCGTCATATTCACCATCACAGGTGGAGCAGGTATTTTACTGTATTTAATCCTGTGGGCCATCATGCCCAAAGCCAGGACATCGATTGACCGACTACGGATGAAGGGCGAACCGATTGACCTGCAAAACATCGAACGGATGGTCGAAAATGGTATTGATCAAATCTCCGATTTTGCAGATAAGGTGTCGGAGAAGATCTCCAAAAAGAAATGGTAATAACGGTTCGGCCAGAATAGGCTGCCAAAGAACAGTGGAGATGAACTGGCAGCCATTTTATTTGATCAGTGAAATTAACGGCAAAGGGAATATAAAAAATTTCATAAAATTCCCTATATTACGTATCTGATTGGACCGGTGGATAACGTTCCATTAACCTGCTGACTCCGGATTCAATTAATGGTGGAACTTAACAAATGCCGCATGGTCAAATATCTATCCGTTATTTATATCATAATTTCAACCCCTTTATGGCTGCAGGCACAAAGGGATATTCTGGTAGTCTACGATCATTTATTATCGAAAATCAATCTGGTGGATAGTTTTCCACTCAGCGCCGGAACGGAATACCGTTTACGAATAGAAAAGGTGAATTCCGCCTATATTCATGATCACACGACTTCGCGGAGTTTTCGGTATATTTCACCCATCCCAGAGATTTTGGAACCTATACTGCCCGGCATTTCAGCCAGCGATGTTTTTGATCACTTTGAAATCCGGCCAGCAGGCCAACGGGAATTTTTCCTGAAATCGCTCCGATTTTTCAATGAACTTGAAGTGATTCGGAGCGCTTCTGATGATTTGTACGTCCGGACCCGCTTTGAACCCGATCCCGTTCTCGCTAAAGAAAAGTTGGAGTTGATACAGGCTACCTTTGACACGACCAACTTACAGAATATAGCGGGGCAGGCTGAATATTTCCAGGACTACATCCTGGCTTCGGAAGCAATTTACAATACCAATATTAACAAAGTAACCCTGATGACGCCCGACGCGGATATCGTGATCCGTGAAAGGGCCCGGCTGGCACGGATGGCTGACAAAATACGTTCGATTGACTACCCCTACCTGCTTGAGTTTATCGCCCAATCCACCTTAGCACATGATTTCATCCTGTCCGATGTTTTTACCGCCAGTAAAGATATAACCGAGGTTCGGTTGGCATTGTTCGATTCGTATCTACAGGACACCATTTACACCGGTTATCTGGAATTCCCGACACATCGGAACTGGTCTTTTGATTTCTCCACCGGATTCTTCTATACCAACTTATACGAAAAGGATTATTATCTGGCCAGCCGAAATGAAGAAGTAAATGACGTGTTGGAAGAGCACGAATTCAAGGGAGATTTTTCAGTGGGTGCGCTGGCACAACTGTCGTACAAATTCAAACCCGACTTCCGGATGGGTCCGGCAATTGGTGCTTCAATATCGCCTTTCGATGGGAACATCCGTTTTCTTCTCGGGCTTGGAGCGCTGGTAGGTGAAAAACAAATTGTAGGCCTGAGCGCTGGTTTGTCTTTTGGACAGATGGAAGTCCTTTCTGGTTCAGTAGCCCGGGATGGATTTGGGCCTCATCTACCTGAAAACGTCAACCGAATACCCACATTCACCAAAACCAGAACCGGTATATTTCTTGGAATCACCTACAATTTTATGCGAAATAAAAAAAGATAGATCATGAGTCAGAAACCTATTATCATGGAGGCTTATCCGGACCGGATACAGGCTCGGATTGAAGCCCGTCAAAGGGAACGAAATAAAAATGTTCCAGGCTCCATAAATGGACTGGCACGCGAGCTTGTCTTTGAAGATCTGAAACTTTGGCGTATAGGTGAATTGCAGGTGAGCTTCAAGGGAGGAGATGCGCAATTGCATCAACAGATCTCAGAGACCGCTTCGATATGGTCAGACTTTGGAAATATTCAGTTCGATTTTGGTTATGATTCGAACACCGGCACTTTCCGATTGTGGTACGAAGAAGACACCAGCCACATCCGGGTGGGATTTGAGGATCCTGGATATTGGTCACTGGTAGGTACCGATAGCAGTGACAGAACCATCGCACAGCCCGGGGAGATTACGCTCAATCTATCCGGGTTCGATATTGAATTACCAAACAACTGGAAGGGAGTTGTTCTTCATGAGTTTGGGCATGCCCTGGGATTTCATCACGAACATCAATCTCCGGCTCTGGAATGTGATTTTGACTGGAACAAACTGTATGAATACCTGGGAGGGCCCCCCAATTACTGGCCCAAATGGAAAGTGGATCACAATCTTCGTCAACTTCAATCGGGAGGTATGATCTATTCAGCCCACGACAAGCACTCCATCATGCATTATAGCTTTCCGGCTTGGATGTTCGTGACCGGCGAAAATTCTCCGTGTTACACCGACGAAAATACTGATCTGTCGGAAACGGACAAGGAGATGATGGGCGAGGCTTATCCATTCGATGAAGAACTCATAGCCATGACCGATGAAGACCGGATTGACAATCTGCGTACTTTGATCGAGATCCAGTCACCGGAATCCGCAGTACACGAGTTCAACCAGAACCACCTGGATTATTATCTGGAGCACGGAATCGGTGAATAAGAAGCAGGGATCAGAAAATGGGGATGTCTGATATTGATGCCATTCTTTGCGTTTAATCTCAGCGAAGCAGTAATAGGTCTCCTGACAGGGTTTACGTTTAATCTCAGCGAAGCAGTAATAGGTCTCCTGACAGCGTTTTTCGTTTACCATCATGAAGGATTATATCCAGTAGATAGGCATATACGCCTCCATCGAGTTGGGTTCCCTGGTTGGTACCATCCCATTCGAAGGTGGGATTGTTCTCCTGTTCAAATACCCGATTTCCCCAACGGTCATAAATTCTGATGGACTTGAGAGTGATCAGATCATCTCGTCCATACACCGTAAACACATCATTGACCCCGTCGAAATTGGGCGAAAAGGCATTGGGCACGAAAAGATCATATTCCTTCAAATCCAGATGGATCAGGCTGTCGCAACCCAGTGAGGACAATAAGGTCAGTCGGGTAGAAACGGGTGAACGAAAGGCATACGGGCCCAACCGGAAGGTTTCCCCCCGAAAAAAATATTGCTCCGTGGTATCGACCCGGTCGGCCAGAATATGCAAATCCAGCATAACCGTGCTATCACAACCATCACGGCTGAGAAATTTATGGCTGTATAGGCCGGATCTGTTGAGTACCCGATTCCCGAAACTATAAGTATCATCCGGGCACACGGTGACGAGGCTGACCGTTTCGAAGGTGGGAATAATGTATTCGAAAGGTTCAGAAAGGATACAAGCCTGGGGTGTCGTAATCAGAATCTGGTAGCTGCCCTCGATCAGATTAATGGTAATCTGGCGGTCCGTTTCTCCTACGAGTGCAATCCCGTCTCGATACCACTGATATGTTGCGTTGCTGCGGGGCGAACTGATAATACTGAATTCCGGCTTACAGGGATTCCCTATTTCTTCTATGGTCGGGCCAAACAATTCAGAATCGGCCAGAATAAGTTTGTCGAGAAAGTAATATGGGTTCACAGCCAGGTCCAGTTCGGTACAGTCCGGGCCGATAGCTATGGCCACAATATCCTCACGGGGTATCGTGGTGATCTCATACTGAATCCATTGACGATCACCACTCACGGACACCCGCCCCAGTTCCTGCCAGCCTGGTCCGTTCATCGGGCAACCAAAATAACGATCCCCTACCCCAAACGGTAAATTATCACAGTCCGTGGTGCCGTACATCACTACACTCATTGGTGGAGAAATTTCCCGGTTCACAAAACCGATATAAAACTGAAAGGTGTATTGTGTACCCGCTTCCAGCGGCGCATTGAGACAGGCACCGGTATATTCTTTCCAGTTGGGATTGCCGCCATCATCCATATCAAACCCACCACGGCCAAACCGGCCATTGCGAAATCCAATATAGGCATTACCATCGGGTATGGGCAATGGTACCGGAAAACCATTTCGCTGAAAGTATCCACACCTGTTATAATAATCCGTTGTGGCTTCTGAGGCCTGGATCCAGGTTACAGCGCATTGAAGCTGGGAATTTCCTGAAGGGCAGCAATCGGTTTCTTCGAATGATGGATTGGGGATATGAGAGGGGGGTTCTGCCAGTTGACATTCACAATCGGGATCATTGAGATCTATGAGCCCGTCTCCGTCATCATCGATACCGTTGGCACAATCCTCTACCTGATTCGTCTGAGCAAAAGCCCGGTTTCCGACCACAATGGCCGATATGATTATCAAAACGATCAATGTTGCGGTTATCCTCATCCCGTTTCATTTTCAAATGAAGGGGTGTTCGACTATACGTCAAGCAACTAAAAATACAATTCTTTTTGATAAATCATCAGAAAAACAGGAATTCAGAACAGTAAGACGACCATTTTGAAAACGGGATTGATGCCGTTCGATACCCCATTCACATCCATACATCAGTCTGAAAATCAGCGTTTACGATGCCCGGTATAATATTGAGACGTCACGACCATGCAGCATCGCCCTAATTTACTAATCACCAATCACTAATCACCAATCACCAACTCATAACTTTATAAATCCTCCATCAATCGGATAATCGGTACCCGTAATAAAACCGGCCTTGTCGCTGCAAAGGAACAACACTAAATTGGCAATTTCCTCAGGCTGACCCATCCGGCCAATCGGTTGCGTAGCGGATAATACTTCAAACATTTCCTGTTCCCTTCCCGGATAATTATTTTTCAGATACCCATCCACGAAAGGGGTGTGTACCCTGGCAGGCGAAACTGAATTGCACCGGATTCCATCTTTTATATAATCTTTGGCCACCTGATAAGTCATCGTCAGAACTGCTCCTTTGCTGGCACTGTAAGCAAACCGGTCCGGAATTCCTAGAGTGGCCGCTATTGAGGCCATGTTGAGGATGACACCCGATTTTTGACTGACCATATAGGGCAACACGCAATGGAGGCAATTGTATACACCCTTAATATTGACCTTGTAAATCCGGTCCAAATCTGCCTCCGTTGTGGAAATTGCGGTACCGATATGAGCGATTCCCGCATTATTGACCAATACATCTACCTGGCCTGTCTGACCGACAATCGAATCGACGCAGTCCCGCACTATTTTCTGGTCTGACACATCACAGGTGAGGCAGGACACTTGCCCATCCAGACCGGCTTCAGCAATCTGTTGTGTTGCGGAATCACCATCGATCTCCAACACAAAAACCCGGCCTCCGGCCCGTGCAAATGATTGCGTGATCGCCCATCCTATTCCACTACCACCACCGGAGATGAGGATCGTTTTGTTCTCAAAATCCATTCGTCTAAATATTCATATTACAAACTCACGCCCCGCTTCCAGGGAATAAAATCGTCCTGATCCAGGATTTCAGCTTTAGTTCGCTGTTCTCCGCTGGCTACCTTTATAGCCAAATGCAACAAATCCGTGGCCGTCTCATCCAGGTTAGCCTTTCCATCAATGATTTTCCCCGTATTGTAATCAATGATATCCGGCATACTTTCAGCCAGACGGGTATTGGAGGAAACCTTTATTGTCGGTGCAATTGGATTTCCGGTAGGCGTACCCAAACCCGTAGTAAAAAACAACATGTTTGCTCCGCTTCCCACCAGGGCTGTCGTGGATTCCACGTCATTACCGGGTGTGCATAACAATGTTAGTCCATTCTCCCGAATCTGTTCCGTATAATCCAATACATCCCGTACGGGTGAACGTCCACCTTTCTGTGCAGCACCAAGAGATTTGATTGCATCAGTGATCAGTCCGTCGCGGATATTTCCGGGGGAAGGATTCATATCAAACCCACTTCCCACCGCTTCCGCTGACTTATTATAGGATTTCATTAAGAAAGTAAACTTTTCAGCGAGTTCGTCGCTGACCATCCTGTCCACCAGATCTTGCTCAGCTCCAAACAACTCCGGAAACTCAGAAAGCATTACTTTCCCCCCCAATACGGCCATGTAATCTGCCAGCCTTCCGATAGATGGATTAGCTGATATTCCTGAAAAACCATCACTTCCACCACACTCCATACCGAAGACCAATTTCGAAAGTGGTGCTGGCTTACGCTCGATGGTATTAGCTTCCTTCAGCGCTTCGATGGTCTTACGGATGACTTTTTTGATCATATCATCGACCGAGTGAAAGCTTTGTTGTTCAAAGGCAAGAATGGGTTTGCCAAAATTTGGATTCGTCTCCCTGAGCAGATCCATGAACAATTTCATTTGAAGATGTTGACATCCCAGACTCAGGATAGTGACTCCCGCTACATTTGGATTGGAAGCGTATCCAGCAAGTAACCGGCCCAGCATGATACTGTCCTCACGGGTGCCCCCGCAACCTCCCTCGTGGGTTAGAAACTTGATGCCATCAATATTTTCAAACACCCTTTCATGACGCACCTCATGCGTGCCATTGGTCGAACTGCCATTCAGCAATTCCCGCACATACCCCCTGTAATCGTTGGTCCTTGCATATCCGAGTTCTGAAAGCAGTGCTTCTCGAATGATCTTGAGATTGTTATTTTCACAAAATACCATCGGGATGAACAGCCAGTAATTGCGGGTGCCCACAGAACCATCGGACCGGTGATAGCCCTGAAAGGTCAAATCTTTAAACGCGCTCACATCAGGTGCATCCCAGGTGACCTCATTGGTTCTCCGCTGGTAATTTTCATTGCTGGCATGCTTCAGATTGGAGGTAGTCAACAAACCGCCTACTTCCACCCGTTCCGTCGTCTTGCCGACCAATACACCATACATGATGACTTCCGCCCCTACCTCCAGATTTTGTAGTGCAAATTTATGCTTGGGGGGAATTTGGTCTTTCAGGGTTACCGCTGACCCATTATGATAAATGGTAGTACCGGCAGGTAGTTTTTCCAAAGCGACCAGCACATTATCCTGAGGATTGATCTGGAGCACCTTGCTTTTTTCTTTAATTTTCACTTGTACATTTTTTGGTATTTAATGTGCCGGTATGATATAATAAACTTGAAGTTATGTATTTTATTTTCATTTTGTTAAATTTCAATGATAGGCCCGGTCCAGATGGGTATATCCACCGTCCACGTAAACGATCTGTCCTGTGGTATGTCCCGAAACCCGGTCGGACAGCAAAAATACGGTCATATTTGCTATTTCCTCAGCCGTGGTGAATCTTTTTTCCAACGGAATTCTGGAAACGATTTCCTGTTTCTTTTTTTCAGGATCTTGCAAGGTGTTTATCCACCTGTCATACAATGGTGTCCATACTTCCGCAGGAATGACACAATTGACCCGAATGCTGTGTTCAGCCAGATCGAGTGCCCATTCTCGTGTGAGGGCATTGATAGCTCCTTTTGAAGCCGCATAACCTGAGGTTCCTCCCTGTCCGGTATCAGCAACTTTGGATCCGATATTCACGATACTGCCCTTCGTGCGTATCAAATACGGCAGACATTTCTGAACCAGGGAAAATACATGAACCACGTTCTTGTGGTAACTGCCCAAAAATTCCTCAATGGTTCCCTTCCGCAGACTGATGCTGTCGTTCACCCCGGCATTGTTGACCAATCCGTCAATCCGGCCGTATTTATCTATAACATTTTGGACCAGTTCACTCCTCCGGTCTTCATCTTGTAATTCGATTTCAAAAAAATCGGCTTTTCCGGCCAACCCCTGTAACTCTTTCAACTTCCGTTGCCCATCTTGCACTTTTCGACCCGCAATCACCACGATCGCTCCCTCCTGTACCAACACACTTGAAATGGCACCACCGATACCTTTAGAACCACCAGTGACAATGAATACTTTTTCCTGAAGACCCAGATCCATAATTTATTTTAATTCAGCTTCCAAATTTATGACTTCATTCCGGATAAATAAAACCGCCGTGCGGTCTCCCCCATGACTTTCGCCTGATCCGTCTCCTCCCACCCGGCTATATAATCGGTAATGAGTGATATCACCTGTTCGTAATTACCCGCCACATTGAGCACGGGCCAGTCAGAACCAAACATCAACCTGTCTGCCGTAAAGCATTCTGCCGTCACATCAAGATACCTCCTGAAATCCTCGGGTTTCCATGCCGACCAGTTCGCCTCCGTGATCATTCCCGACCATTTACAATGTACATTTGGAAAGCGCGAAATCTCACGCATCAACACTTCCCAGGCTTTGAAGTATCCGGACATTATATAGGGTTTGGCCATATGGTCGACCACCATTGGCGCTTGTGGAAATTGATCGATCAACTCCAATGCCGCTGGTAGCTGATGCGGATATATTAAAATGTCGTAGGTGTATCCCCGCTCAAAAATAATCTCCAGGCCCCGGCGAAATTCAGTTCGCAATAAAAAAACCGGGTCAGATTCGGCCTGAACTATATGTCGGAATCCAACCAACTTATCCCGATGGGCCAGGGCATCGAGCTGTTTCTCCAGATGTTCACTTCGCAGATCGATCCAACCCACGACACCGAGGATAAAATCAAACTCATCTGCCAGATCCAGTAAAAAGTGGGTTTCGGATATGGACTGGTCCGCCTGAACTGCAATGGTCCCATTTACACCATATTCCTTCAGCAACCCCTGCAGATGTGTGGGCAGGAAGTCCCGTCTGATTACAGCCATGGACTCATCGATCCACCCATGGGTATCCGGTGAATAATACCAGAAATGTTGATGAGCATCGATTGTTTCCATTTGAATCTTTACTATATAAAATCAGTTGAATCAAATATTTGTTTTGCCAACACCCATTTTTGTCCCGGCTGACTACCCGGAACGGGCGACTGATACTTCCACATCAGTTCTTCCCATTCCTGCACGACCTCATTTTCAGCGTTGATCCGGTCCATTCGCTCGAATGAAAATAAATCGCCCACATCCATGACCATAGCCATCCGGGTACCGAATCTATATATTTTCATGGATTCAACTCCTGCCAGGGTCATACATCTTATGACCTCGGGCCACACTTTCTGATGATGATCTTCGTATTCCCTGATTAATTCCGGGTCATCCACAAGATCCAGTAACATGCAGTAGCGATTCATATCTGATTTTGATTTTAAGAGGCTGAATATGCTTTAACCTCCTGCCTGCTAGAACCCAAACCTTCGATCCCAAGTTCCATCACATCACCGGGTTTTAGGTACATAGGTGGTTTCAGTCCCAACCCCACCCCTGCAGGTGTACCGGTGGAGATGATATCCCCTGGTTCCAGGGTCATAAACTGGCTTAGGTAATGAACGATATAAGGAATTTTGAATATGAGGTCGGACGAATTTCCATCCTGATACTTGTGATTATTGACCGTAAGCCATAGATTCAAATGATCTACGTCTTCGATTTCTTCCGGTGTGGCGATCCAGGGACCGACCGGGGCAAAAGTATCACAGCTCTTCCCTTTGACCCACTGACCTCCTCGTTCGATCTGGAAAGCCCGTTCGCTGATGTCGTTGTGCAGGACATAACCCGCCACATGATCCAGGGCATCTGATTCTTCCACATAGGATGCTTTTTTTCCGATCACCACGGCCAGTTCCACTTCCCAGTCCGTTTTTTCACTTCCTTTGGGAATGATCACGTCGTCATAGGGTCCGATCAATGAACTGGTAGCTTTGAAAAATATAACGGGTTCCGCGGGCGTATCCATTCCTGATTCTCTTGCGTGATCCGCATAATTGAGCCCGATACAGACGATCTTGCCCGGGCGGGCCAGCGGTGCACCCCATCGGATATCTGGATCGATTTCTTTCAGGGATCCGGATTCGATTTGAACAGCCAGATCTTTCAGTCCATTCCCACCGAAAAAGGCGGTATCAAAATCATCCACCAGGTGACTTACATCGTAACGTTTCTGATCAATAAGCACACCGGGTTTTTCCTCCCCAGGATTTCCATATCGGATTAATTTCATGGTTGCTAAGTCTTATTTTTTCAATGAAACCGCTAATTAATGAAATATTCGCTTATTCCCATGAATATCGCCCAATAGTTAACCAAAATTTTGAAAATACGTCCTTATCTGCTTTGTAAGGCGTAATTGAAAAGCGTCTCGGCTTCTTCCCGGGAATACATTCCCAGCATACCCTGCTGGATGACAATTTCCTTACCCGCTTTGAGGGTAAAATATCGGAAGCCATAGTTGGTCAGGGTAGAATCCAATTGGAAGGCATAGAGGAATCCGTTGGGTTCTTCGCGTACTATTTCTTTGAACTGGGGGTGATTGGTAATATCGCTTTTAAATTCTTTTACCGTGTTTGTAATATTCTGAAATGCGGGCGATGAAAAAATCTGAATGCTGTACTTGTTTTCTCCCTTCAAGGTCACATCTTTGTGAGTACCTCGATCGGTCACATTAACCTCTACACTGTCGGGGGCCTGAATTTCGATGGGTATGCCATAGCTTAAGAGGTCTTTATAGGGCAGAGTTTGGTCGTTATTGGAACAACCGATTGAAAAAATAAAAAGGCAACAATATGCAAATAATATGTGTCTCATTGAAATTATTTGATTAGTTTGCAAAGATTACAAAAATATCCCAGACTTCTATGATTATTGAAATTGCAGCCAATTCATACGAGTCCGCTAAAATTGCCAGCGAGGCTGGTGCTGATCGAATTGAGCTTTGTTCCAATCTGGAGCTTGGGGGGACCACACCCAGTCCAGGGCAGCTTAGATGTGTCAAAAACAATCTTTCCATCACCGTTCATGCCCTAATTCGTCCACGGGGTGGGGATTTTGTATATTATGAATCGGAGTTGGATGAGATGATCGAATCAATCAAATACTGTCGGTCCATCGGGGTGGAAGGGGTTGTCATTGGATTCCTGACACCAGAAGGAGAAGTCGACGTACTGAAAACTAAAAAGGTCCTGGAACATACGGAAGGTCTGGTCACGACCTTTCACCGCGCATTCGACATGGTGACCCATCAGGAAAAAGCCCTTGAGACCCTCATTGAACTGGGATTTGACCGCGTACTGACCTCAGGCGGACAACAATCCACTCCGGAAGGCATTCGTCAAATCGCCGCCCTGGTACAGCAAGCGGGTGACCGCATCACGATAATGCCCGGAGGAGGCATCAATGAGAACAACATCGAAGATGTGATTCACTTTACCGGGGCGACGGAATTCCACCTCTCCGGCACCATCGTCGTCAAATCGCCCATGGAATACCGCAATAAAGCCCTGGAACTGGTCAACCCGGAGAATATTCATCCGTACAATTACTTCCAAAGTAGTTATGATAAGATCAAAAAGGTGGTGGAAAAAGTAAAGGGAGAACATTGAGATTAGGGGATCATGTGACAATTAAATAGTATCCATATTCACTCACCCATCCAACAACCCATTCCAATCCACCACAATCTTTACCCCTTAATTACACAACCCATCGTCCTCGTTTCGGTTGGGGCAGGATCCTGGTTGTTTTGAAGGGCTCGTATAGCGTTTTCCAGGTATTTCTCGGTTCCTTCACCCGCGCCCTGGGCTGAATTATCAATAGCGCCCCGGTAGCGGAGGTTTCTGTCTCCATCCAATAGAAAAGCTTCAGGGGTTTTGGATGCCCCAAATCGCATGTAAAGTTGGTCATTATCGATCAGATAGGTACCCTTATATTCACTGGAAGTTATCCATTTTTTGATTTCATCCGGATGTTCGTCCGGCTTGATTTCGGGATTCCCTGGATTGATAATGATCACCGGATAACCCATATCGCCATATACATCTTGCAATTGGAGGATTCGATCCTCATACAGTTTGGAAAAAGGACAGGAATTACTGGTAAAAATTACGATGGTGCCCGAGCTCCCTGCGATCTGAGATAACGAAATCGCCTGGCCGTCCACGTTTTGCAGCGTAAAATCCTCCACCTGATCACCGATGCCATAAGCGTCTTCTTCCCCGTTCAGGCCCAGGAAACCACCGATTGCAGTGGCTGCCACAACGACCAGTCCAAACAAACCATAAAGTAAATTTTTCATGATGTCACTATTTTGCCGATGTTGTCAAAACAGAAAACTGATAGTCGTTTTGTTCCAGCACATCAAGGAGTTCATTGTCGATTCGAATCCCACCGTTAGTGGATCGCAACCCGATTTGAATTTCCCTGTCAGCTTTATCAAAAACGGTCATCCGGATATTTTGTTGCCCTTTATGAGCCTCCATCAATTCCTTCAGTCTGGTGATATAACTATCGGTAATATCGACTATGGACACATACAATTGCAACGCCTCTATAGAATTTCCGGCTACCTCCCGCAACAAATTCACCGCATCCACGGAGTGACGCAATTCCCCGTTACGCCCCTGAGAAAACGAGACTACCAGATGAAGGAAGTTCCCACTTTCGATCAGTCCCTGATTGTTCAGAAAATTTTTCCCACTGATAAAAAACTCATAACTGCCACTGTAATCCTGCAAAGTAAACACACCGTATTCCAGGCCTCTTTTACTGATTCCCGACCGGCTGCTGGTGACCAGACCACCCACCCGAAATCGTCGACCCTGCTGCTGATATTCCTCCATGGTTTTCAGATCACAATCGGTCAGTTCCCGCAAGTAATGACTGACCTGATCGAGCGGGTGTCCGCTGGCATAAATCCCTACGATTTCCTTTTCTTTCTCGAGTTGGTACATCATTTGCCAGTCGTCCCCTTCCGGTGGTGAGGGCGGTTCCAAAGTGACTGTCGACTCAAAACCAAACAGAGAATTCTCCATGGTTTGCCGGGCTTCCCGGAACATGTTACCGTAACGCACCAGATGCTCAATGTAGGTTTCGTACTTGTCGGAAGGTTCAAAATACCGGGACCGGGGAATCCCAAAGGTATCCATGGCTCCACTGAAGACCAGATTCTCTATGCACTTCTTGTTGATGGACCGGAGATTGATCCGCTTTATAAAATCCTCCAGTGACGTAAAGTCTCCCCCTTCATTCCGCTCCTGAATGAGCGATGTAGCCGCACTCTCCCCCACTCCTTTCAAGCCGTACAGACCTATACGTATATTTTGTTCATCGTCCACAGTAAAATTGAGGTCGCTTTTATTGACATCCGGACCCAGTACCTGAATACCCATGGCCTTTGCTTCCCGAAGAAAAAATTCTAACTTGTTGATATCGGAATAGTTGTGCATAAGCACGGCAGCCATAAATTCCTGAGGGTAATGTGCTTTCAGGTAGGCGGTCTGAAAAGCTACAATAGCGTAACAGGTGGAATGCGATTTATTGAAAGCATAAGATGCAAATGCTTCCCAATCCTTCCAGATCTTCTCCAGTATTCTGGGATCGTGTCCCCGGGCTTTACCGCCTTCCAGAAATTTGGGATGAAGCTTGTCGATGATTCGTTTTTTCTTTTTTCCCATCCCTTTACGAAGCATATCGGCCTCGCCTTTGGTGAATCCGGCCAGTTTTTGGGACAAAAGCATCACCTGCTCCTGATATACCGTGATGCCGTAAGTCTCAGCCAGGTATTCCTCCATGTCGGCCAGGTCATAGGTAATCTCTTCCCGGCCGTGTTTTCGTTCGATGAACAGGGGGATGTACTGCATCGGTCCGGGCCGGTACAGGGCATTCATTGCGATCAGGTCTTCAAACTTATTGGGCATAAGCAGTTTGAGATTCTTCTGCATACCTGCTGACTCGTACTGGAAAATGCCCACCGTACGCCCCTTTTGAAATATACGTTCGTAGGTCAATTCATCGTCTAATGGAATCTCATCCGGGTCGATTCGGATTCCATGATTTTTTTCGATAATCCGGATGGCATCTTTGATAATGGTCAGTGTGCGCAGCCCCAGAAAATCCATTTTAAGCAAACCAGCCTCCTCTACAACTGAGTTATCAAACTGCGTTACAAGCAGGTCGGAGTCCTTGGCCACCGACACGGGAATAATTTTACGGATATCATTCGGTGTGATGATGACTCCGCAGGCATGTAATCCGGTATTGCGGACAGACCCTTCCAGGTTGCGGGCCGTACGCAGCATCTCTCCGACAAGGCTGTCTTCCTCCGACATCTGACGGATCGTGCGGGCTCTGGATACGTCATCCGCATTGAGGTCTGCCAGAAAGCCCTTGTCCATTTCCCCTGGCCGGAGCACATTCTCCAGGTTGGCCTTGGGGTGGACCGGATACATTTTTGAAATCCGGTTAACTTCACTAAGGGGAACATCCAGTACACGACCTACATCCCTGATAGACATTTTGGCTGCCATGGAACCGTATGTAATGATCTGCGCCACCTGATGCTGTCCGTATTTCTCCACCACATAATCGATTACTTTGCTACGTCCTTCATCATCAAAATCAATATCTATATCGGGCATTGAAATCCGTTCCGGATTGAGAAACCGCTCGAACAGGAGGTCGTATGCGATAGGATCCACATTGGTAATTCCCAGGCAGTATGCCACCGCTGATCCCGCTGCTGATCCCCGACCTGGCCCCACTGCAACATCCATTTTCCGGGCGATCGAAGTAAAATCCTGCACGATCAGAAAATAACCCGCATAGCCACTTTCATTGATCACATTCAATTCAAAATCCAACCGCTCTCGTACCACCTCGGTCAGTTCGGAATACCGTTTACGCGCACCCTCATAGGTCAAATGCCGGAGGTAATCCTCCTGCGATGAAAACTGCGCCGGAATCGGGAAGGCGGGTAAAAGTACATCACGCCGAAGCCGAAGTGTTTCAATTTTATCGTATACCTCCAGCGTATTGTCCAGGGATTCCGGAATATCCGCGAACAAAGCGCCCATCTCAGCTTTGGTCTTAAAATAAAAATCGGAACTCGGAAACCGGAAACGCTCCTCTTCATCTACCTTGTTGCCCGTATTGATACAAAGGAGTATATCGTGCGCTTTCCAGTCTTCCTGTTCCAAATAATGGGAGTCATTGGTCGCAATGATCTTCACGTCATGCTTACGGGCGAGCCGAATAAGGGTCTGATTGACATCTTCCTGACTGATGCCCGTCCCATCAATATTCTCCAGACCTTTATGTCGCTGGAGTTCGATGTAATAATCCGGGCCAAACAAATCCAGCCACCACTTCAGTTTTTCCTCGGCTTCTTCTTCGCTCCCGTTGATAATAGTCTGAGGTAATTCAGCTCCGATACAACAACTAGTAGCGATAATTCCCTCATGATATTTTTCAAGCAATTCCTTGTCAATCCTGGGAAAATCGTTGTACAATCCTTCTGTGAACCCCAGGCTGCACAACATGGAAAGATTCTGATACCCTATTTGGTTTTTGGCCAGGAGCAACTGATGATGGCGCTTATCCTTTTCACCCATTTTCCGTGAAAAAGATTGCTTGTGTCGGTTTTCAACCAGGTAAAATTCACATCCCACCAGGGGTTTTATATTTCTTTTCTCCGCTTCCGCAACGAATTTGAAAGCTCCGAACATATTCCCGTGATCGGTCAGAGCTACGCCCTTCTGGCCATCCGCTACCGCTTTATCCATCATGAGCTCAATCTTGGAAGCCCCGTCCAGCAATGAGAACTGGGTATGACAATGGAGATGTAGAAAATCAGGCATGAATCAGAACATTTTTTCGTGAATTCAAATATAGAACTTTTACGATATGAATCGAAATTAAACCGGGGATGTTTTTCACGTTGGCAAATGAAACATCAACCCATTGACTGTCGATCATTCATCCGTCATAGATCCCTATCCAATCTCTCGCTCCAGTTCACCCCAATCATCATTATCCAATCAAAAATCGATACGCAACTTCATATCCTTACCCTCTTTCCACGCCATTATTGTCATAGACCAGATACTCCGTGAATACCTGAAAAACAGGAATCATGGCGATAAAATCAGCAGCTACTTCTGTGTAAAATTCCGGTTTGGTTACCTGATGGGACGGGTAACTACGAACGAGAGTAAACTGTTTCTTACGCAACAGATCAATGTCAGGATGTTCCCGATCTATCCCCTGTGGGGCCGTTTTCAATTCATCTCCATGCAATGTCCCAAAACGGTCAATGATCGTTTTCTGAGCCAATGCATCCCGTAACGGTTCCGGATCCGATAGAATGCCCTTCCGAATAAATTTCAGATCATCCCGGGATGGTCCCCAGAATCCCCCTCCGACAAACACTTCGGAAGCAGACACCTGAAGATAAAAACCGCCGCGTCGATACTTACCTTTCCGGGTGAAGTGTGCAGCCAGGTGTGTTTTGTAGGGGGTTTTATCTTTCGAAAACCGCAGATCACGATAAATCCGGTAAATCTTCGTTTTCTCAATTTCATCTGCAGAATGCAATTCCGATGCGATTTGCTGGACAAAACCCGAAAAATCATGGCGGCTTTCGTCATACCATGACTTATGCGCCTGAAACCAATCACGGTTGTTGTTTTGTTCCAGATTCTCCAGAAAAGAAAGGGTATTAGATTTCATTGGATTGATAAATTTATAAGCTGGTCGGTGAATTCCATATGGAACAACCGCCCCCTGTACTAAATGATTTTTAGATACTTTAGTTTTTCAATAATCTGTATGACGCTCCCAATAGTTTTGGCCCTCAATCTCCTCAACAATGGCCAGGTAATTCTGATAGCGAACATCTGAAATGTTCCCGGTGGCGACCGCTTCCTTCACCGCACATCCCGGTTCATTCCGGTGGTTACAATTGTAAAACCGACAATCCTCCGAAAGTTGAAAAAATTCGCGGAAATTATGTGCGACATCCTGGACCTCCATATTATTGAAAGAAAGGGTCTTTATCCCAGGGGTATCGATGATTTCTATATCATCTTGCAGAAAGTGCATTTCCGCAAAAGTAGTGGTATGTTGACCTTTCCCGGAGTAATCGGAAAGTCGGCCTTCCGCCAGGTCGAGGGTAGGATCCAGTGTATTGAGTACAGAACTTTTACCTACGCCGGACTGTCCACTGACCAGGGTTCGTTTGCCCACCAGCAAGTTCTTCAACTCCCCGATCCGGACACCAGTCAGCGCAGAAATACTGATCACCTGATAACCTATGCGGTGGTAAATTGCCTCTATCCGGGTTAATTTTTTCAGATCTGATGGTGTATACAAGTCAAATTTATTAAAGGCAATGATCACCGGAATGTTGTGCATTTCCGTCATCAGCAGGTATCGGTCGATAAAGCCAGGCTTAAGTTCCGGAGCGCGCAGGGTCACCAATAACAATGCCTGATCGATATTCGCTGCCATGAGATGCATATCGTGTTTGCGTCGCGGACTCTGACGCAATACATAGTTCCGGCGTTCCAGTATCTGACGAATCACACCCGTGTTTTCATCTGGGTTTTCTTCTTCTACCATGACCCGGTCTCCCACTGCGACCGGATTGGTCAACCGCAGGTCTCCCAATCGAAATTTACCGACAATCCTACAAAGGATCGTTTTGCTGCCTATCCGGACATGATACCAGCTCCCGGTAGATTTGACCACTACGCCCTCCTTCATTTATTATGAATATTGGGTGACTTTGTTGAATGCTTCTATAGCTGCAGAAATTTCGATGATTTGGGAGGGGTCTTTCTCGACGGCATTGCCGACTACCAGGATGTCCGCCCCGGCCTGACACATCCGACTCGCCTGTCTTCCGCTTCGAATGCCCCCGCCTACGATAAGTGGTATATCGGTATCATTTTTCACCTGCCGGATCATTTCAGGACTGACCGACTCCTGCGCCCCGCTTCCCGAATCGAGGTAAATAACCCGTAGCCCGAGTAATTCTCCTGCACTGGCGGTGCAGCCCGCAATATCCGGCTTGTCCCGGGGAATCGGCATCGTTTGACTCATATAAGATACCGTCGTCGGTTGTCCCCCATCGACAAGTATATAGCCGGTGGGTATGATTTCGAGCTGACTTCGCCGCAGATATGGCGCAGCGGTCACATGTTTCCCAATCAACAATTCCGGGTTACGACCCGAAATCAATGACAACAGGAGGATACCATCTGCGCGGGAATTGATCTGCATGATATCTCCGGGAAACAAAACAGTGGGTATTTTAAAATTTTGTTTGACATAATCCAGGCAAAACTCCAGATTGTCTTCTTTTATCAAACTTCCTCCGACAAAAATAAAATCGATCTGGCAGCGATTGATCCAGCGTTTCAGTTCTTCGAGATGATCACGGTTGATATTATCCGGATCAATCAATAAAGCCAGGCATTTCTTTTTTAGGCGATGGGCAGTATAGAACCGGTCGTATATCATTCGATCGTTTTTTCAAAGATATGGATTTTCAATTTAAAGCAGGCCATAGGTAGTCGAAATTGAATTACCAGCATATAGAACGGGTGCTACCCTGTGAATTGATATGCAGACTGCCTCCTTTTAACTGAATGATGTCATCCAACCAATGGTCTGGCAGGTCGAT
Source organism: uncultured Saprospiraceae bacterium (assembly GCA_965652315.1). Classification (GTDB taxonomy): domain Bacteria; phylum Bacteroidota; class Bacteroidia; order Chitinophagales; family Saprospiraceae; genus Membranihabitans. Next base: position 25,108 of record CBFGVZ010000023.1, read on the forward strand.
TCCGGAGCTGTGTACGTACATACAGCAATAATGCGTTTTTAGTCGGTCCGGGTGAAAGTATTAAAAACCTATTCCTCCGCTGGATGGGGACTTCCGACGTTCTGCTACCCCGGTTTTATAAGCGGCTTTACGAACCGCCCGGGCCACCATACGCACCACTTTTTTATTGAAAACGCTGGGTACAATATATTCTGTTCCCAAGTCTTTTTCTTCGATACAATCGGCGATGGCATAGGCGGCTGCAATTTTCATCTCTTCATTGATATCAGTGGCCCGGCAATCCAGGACTCCGCGAAAAATGCCGGGAAAAGCCAGGACATTGTTGATCTGATTGGGATAATCGCTTCTGCCTGTAGCTATGATGCCTGCCAGATCCAGAATTTCTTCCGGCTGGATTTCAGGCACTGGATTTGCGAGAGCGAAGACCATCGGATCTTTGGCCATGACGCTGACATCTTCCCGTGTAATGATGCCTGGTCCGCTCACGCCGATCAATAGGTCTGCATTTTTCATAGCATCGTGCACCTTGCCTTTTTCGAATTCATGATTCGTGTTGGCAGCCAACCATTGTTTGATCCCATTCCTGATGTCGGTCCGATCCGCGCAGATTATGCCCTGACTGTCACAAACCAGGATTTCGCGGGCTCCAGCTGCTTGAAGTATGCGGACGATGGCTACCCCTGCAGCGCCGGCCCCCACCACTACGATGCGAAGATCTTCGAGTTTCTTCCCCACTACCTTTAAAGCATTAATTGTGGCGGCCAGGGTCACCACTGCGGTTCCGTGTTGATCATCGTGAAAAACGGGAATATCCAATTCTGCCTTGAGGCGCTGTTCGATCTCAAAACAACGAGGAGATGAAATATCTTCCAGGTTTACGGCCCCGAATCCCGGGGCCATCCATTTGACTGCTGATACAATCTCCTCTACTTTCTGTGTATTGAGGCAAATCGGATAAGCATCTATATCGGCAAATTCCTTGAATAGCATCGCTTTGCCTTCCATGACGGGCATCGCTGCTTCAGGCCCGATATTCCCGAGCCCCAGTACCGCCGATCCATCGCTGACCACGGCCACCGAATTTTGTTTGATCGTCAGGGTGTAAGCTTTCTGCTTATTCTCTGCTATAGCTTCACAAATCCGGCCCACCCCCGGCGTATAAGCCATGGAAAGCGCATCCCGTGTATCGAGGGGTACTTTATTTTCGATCCGGATCTTACCACCAAGGTGTAGTAGAAAAACGCGGTCCGAAACATTTCGGATCTGAATCCCTTCCAGTTTTTTGACCGCTTCCACTATTAACTGGGCATGGGCCTGATCGCGGGCACTTACAGTGACGTCCCGGACTTTGTATTCCCCTTCCACTTTGACTACGTCCACGGCACCGGGATCCCCTCGTTTCTCGCCAATAGCCTCCAATACTTTTGCGAGCATGCCCGGTTGGTTTTTGATGTAGAGCCGCATCGTGAAACTATAGCTGGCACTGGGCTGGATTTCATTCATGGTATTATAAATTTAATGACTGCATTGACTTTGACGTCAATCCGGGGATCGACCCTGTCGTTTTCCCCATTGCATTTAATCACAAAAAATACACCATGCAATATATGACCATTTTATAGAATATTCGCGAATTATACCAGATAAATTCATTTGATACGCCACAAATGCGTCAATATGATTAATTTCAACGCACATTTTAGTTCAATTGACAATACGAATGAAGCTCATCGTGGAATTGAAGCTGGCATCCCCGACAAAAACATTCCGGATATTTCCATTTTCACTAACCTTCCGGGTAGAGCGGTTCGTTGCCTCCCCGCTCCCCCACCCCCGAAAACTTTCG
>CBFGVZ010000024.1:0-26889 GCA_965652315.1 uncultured Saprospiraceae bacterium
TGCACCCTCCGTATTACCGCGGCTGCTGGCACGGAGTTAGCCGGTGCTTATTCATAAGGTACCGTCATACCCCGATCAATCGGGGCCGTTCTTCCCTTATAAAAGCAGTTTACAACCCAGAGGGCTTTCTTCCTGCACGCGGGATGGCTGGATCACCCTTGCGGGCATTGTCCAATATTCCTTACTGCTGCCTCCCGTAGGAGTCGGGTCCGTGTCTCAGTACCCGTGTGGGGGTCCACGCTCTCACGCCCCCTACCTATCATCGCCTTGGTGAGCCGTTACCTCAACCAACTAGCTAATAGGACGCACACCCATCCATAAGCAGACCAGCCTTTAAATATCATGCCATGCAGCACAATATTCACATCCGGTATTATTCACCGTTTCCAGTGACTATCCCAGACTTATGGGTAGATCGTGTACGCGTTACTCACCCGTCCGCCACTCGCCAGCATCCCGAAGGACCTGCTGCCGTTCGACTTGCATGTATTAAGCCTCCCGCTAGCGTTCATCCTGAGCCAGGATCAAACTCTCCATTGTATTGTTGTTCGTATGATCTGACCAAAAACCTAGCTTTATTTGCTCTTCCCTTCTTATCAAAGAACTCTTGTATATTTTCTTTTCGTATTCCGCACTGACTTATTCATTCATAAGTCGTCCGGGAGTCGAAAACCCCTGGAATTTACACAGATTCACACTAGTGCGTCCAAAAGGGATTGCAAAGATAGCACCTTTCCGTAATTTAAAAAGTATTTTTTCAAAATTTCAGTAACTAATTCTGAAAAGACCTTTCACCCTGCGATCAGACAATCGATTCCATTATTTATCTTTGCCTCATCAATGGATGAAAAAAGCAAATTCCGTACATCAATCGGATTGACCGTAGGAATGTTCCTGGCGGCCATGGAAGGTACGGTGGTAGCCACTGCCATGCCCAATGTTATCATGGACCTCGGAGGAGAACACCTGTACGCACTGCCCTTTTCTATGTATCTGCTGACCATGACCATTTCAAGCCCGCTCTGGGGAAAATTCAGCGATTTATTTGGTCGGCGACGGATTTATGCAACCGGGGTGATCATATTTTTGATCGGCAGCGCAGGATGTGGATTCAGCCATTCCATGCATTTTCTGATTGCTATGCGAATCCTCCAGGGTATAGGAGCGGGATCTATGGCCCCACTGACATTCACCATCAATGCCGACATGTACGACGTCCAGAAACGGGCCAAAATGCAGGGTTACATGAGCGCCGTATGGGGATTTTCGGGATTGGTCGGTCCACTGGTTGGTGGATTTATTGTGGACTGGCTCAATTGGCGATACGTCTTCTATCTCAACATACCTTTCGGTTTGGCTGCTCTCCTGCTGGTATTCTATTATTATCGGGATAACATACCCAAAACTACATTCAAACTGGATTGGCTGGGGACGATATTATTTACCGCCGGAGCAGCCTTATTGGTTTATGGACTGGAAGATTTGAAAACCTGGATGATTCTGTCTGGAGGGATGGGCATGGTCCTGAGCTGGTTCGTTGATTCCCGCCATCCTTACCCCCTCTTACCGATTAGAAGTCTTAAGCTCAAAATTCCCCGACTTGCAATCCTCCAAAATTTGCTGGCCGGTATGGGTTACTTCGGTATTCTCGCTTTTCTGCCGCTGTATGTCCAGCGTGTGGAAGACCGCGGAGCTACTACGGCCGGTCTGGTACTTACCCCTATGATCGTGGGCTGGACGCTGACGAATATAATCGGAGGCCGGTTGCTGTCCCGGATTAGTCTGTTTACACTGACCAGGATGGGATTTGGCTTGCTTACGCTGGGCTTCACGACCTTTTTTTGCTTCTATGATAGTTCGATCATATTTCTTTCAATTGCAGGACTCACGGTAGGAGCCGGTATGGGATTCTCTATGCTGGGGACCCTGTTGATTACACAGGAATACTCCCCACGGGCCGAACTCGGATCTTCAACCTCCGGTGTCATGTTTGCCAGGACCATTGGCGGGAGTATTGGCGTCTCTATTTTGTCAGCTATCATCTCAGAACATCTGACCGGTGATCTGGCCGTCCTTCAGTCTTCCTTCCGCTGGGCGTATCTGGCATGTCTGGCTTTTGCCATTCTGGCATTGTTGAGCAGCATACAATGGAGGAAGAATTGAACGGGCCAAATCTGGGATTAATCGGTTGATCGATGATAAAATCCCCATTTACCATACTCCATTCGTTCAAAATGAAAAATAAGTTTATTGATTGCAAAAATGTTCCTATATTAGTCATACCAAAAACCAAACACAAAATGATCCATTGATATATTTTATAATCACCAACAATTGTTCGGTATGAAAAATCTAATCTTTACCTCAAAAATTTTAACAAGCCATTCTTTTGTGGCGCTGATTCTCCGACTCGTACTCGGACTAACCTTTTTCATGCATGGAGCTCAAAAAGTATTGGGTTGGTATGGAGGAGGTGGATTAGAAGGAACTGCTGCGTTCATGAATTCACTGGGAATTCCTACATTTCTGGGCTACATTTCATCCTTTTGGGAATTCCTGGGCGGCATCTGCCTGATCCTGGGATTTCTGACCCGGATCTGGTCGGCCGGCCTGGTCATCAATATGCTGGTTGCTATCCTCCTGGTACATTCAGGATTTTTTGTGTCTGAAGGAGGGATAGAGTTGGCACTGGTTCTGATGGTAGTATCGCTTGCAGTGACCTTGCTGGGTCCAGGCAAATACAGCATCGACCATTCCCTTGGACGACAACCCGTGGAATGAACCGATCGTACTAGTGCGGCAAATATTAAATTGGCTATACCTCATAAGGTCAAACAAAGCTTCTTTACCCAGAAGGGAGTCCGTAATTTGACAACACTTCAGTTAAAGATTTCCTCGGATTGGTCCACGCTGATGTACCATAAGCGTATGAGTGATCGCTCCATACGGGTTCTCATCGGTCGTACTCTGGTATATTATCACGAAATTATTACCTTTTCCAACGGGTAGCCAGTATTATTATGCCAAGACAGTAAACATCACTATATTATTGACACGCAGTACCACAGACGGGGCTTTTTTCCCCACCGGACTTATAAATTCTCTTTCAGCTCTGCAATGATTTCCTGCAGTGAAGCTTTTGCATCGCCGAAGTACAACTGTGTTTTATCGTGGAAAAACAATGGATTTTCAATTCCGCTGTAACCCGTTCCACGACCCCGTTTCATTACGATAACGTGGCGGGCATCTGTAGCATTGAGAATTGGCATTCCGTAAATCGGGCTGGATGGATCATCATTCGCAGAGGGGTTGACCACATCATTCGCTCCGATAATCACTACCACATCGGTATCCTTCAGAGCAGCATTGGCATCGTCCAGATCGAGGAGTTTTTCATAGGGCACATTGGCTTCTGCGAGTAACACATTCATATGTCCAGGCATCCGACCCGCTACTGGGTGAATAGCATACTGTACATTCACATCCACACTTGCGAGTAGATCATCCAATTCCTTAACCGTTTTCTGAGCTTGTGAAACCGCTAACCCATAACCGGGAATTACCATGACATTTTTAGAATATTGCAGAAGTATGGCGGCATCCGGCCTGGTGATTTCCTTCATCACCTGACCATCAACTGACGTACCACCACTACCTGCTTTGAATCGACCGGCGAGAATCACATTCCATATCGACCTGTTCATGGCCTGACACATTAGTAATGTCAGGATGGTACCAGATGCACCGACCAGAATCCCACCGACCAACATAGTCTGATTTCCATAAATAGCACCAGCTGATGCGGCACTCAAGCCACTCAAAGAATTGAGTAGGGCTATGACCACAGGCATATCGGCACCTCCGATTGGGAAAACGAAAAATATTCCATAAAACAGGGCCAGCACCAACAGCGCAAGTAGTAATCCCCATCCTGAATACCCCTGGGAAACTATGACACCACCCAACACGACCATTCCAATCAGGATCAGGATATTCCATACATTGTGCATGGGAACAACCCATTGCTTTCGAAGTGAACCTTCCAGCTTCATGTAAGCCAGGACACTGCCAGTAAAGGTGATAGACCCTATAATCAGCGCCAGGATACTGACAATGACCGATCCGGCTGCCGTGGCCGGAGTCACTTTCACCATTTCTACTATACCGATTGTCGTGGCACTCGCACCACCCAATCCGTTGAAAATAGCGACCAACTGAGGCATCGAAGTCATCTTAACCCTTGATGCCATTGGATAGCCAATAGCTGCCCCCAAAACCATGGAGCCCAGTATCCAGATAAAATTGTTATCCACGTCCCCCATTGGCTGGATCAACGAAGCCAAAATACCAATCAGCATACCCGTCAGAGAGACAAGATTTCCCTGCTTTGCACTGCTGGGATGCCTCAACATCCGTATTCCAATGGCAAAACAAAACACAGCTATCAGGTAGAGGATAGATACCATTCCTGTCATGATCTATTTCTTTTCCTTTTTAAACATATTCAACATTCGGTTGGTCACTAAGTAGCCACCCACCACATTGATCATCCCCAGCACAATCGACAGGGATCCCAGGATAAGGACCAGGTAATCGTCCGCATCAGCCGAACGAACCAGGAGGACTCCCCCCAGGGTGACCACACCACTTACGGCGTTGGTCCCCGACATTAGGGGCGTGTGCAAAACGGTGGGAACCCGGGATATGAGTTCGAAGCCCAAAAATATGGCCAATAACAGGACATACACTTCCATGATATGTCCGGAAACAAGCTGATTAAAACTCTCCATAATAATTATCCGTTAATTTTAGCATTGGATACGATTTCATCTTCCAGATTGAGGGCAATATCACCCTCTGCAACGATCAGTTCTAAAAAATTAAATACATTGTTGGCATAAAGTTCACTCGAGGTCTGAGGCATAGTATCAGCCAACCAGGAATGTCCTATGATCGTGACTCCGTGGTGTTCGACCGTTTTTTCATTCTCGGTAAACACGGTGTTCCCTCCAGTGGAAGCTGCAAGATCAATAATAACAGCGCCCGGAGGCATTTTTGAAATGATTTCTTCTGATATTATTTTGGGTGCGGGCCTTCCACGAAGCTGAGCAGTAGTGATAATCACATCTGCTCCCGAGGCTCTCTCAGCCAGTTTTTCCTGCTGCCGTTTCTTATATTCTTCAGACTGCTCCACCGCATACCCTCCGCTATCCGCCCGGTCCGTAGCGCCTTCGACTTCAACAAATTTTCCACCAAGACTTTCCACTTCTTCCTTCACAGCAGATCGGGTATCAAAAGCTTCCACCACACCGCCCAATCTCCGTGCAGTGGCGATGGCTTGCAATCCGGCAACTCCTGCACCAATAATCAATACCTTTGCCGGTCTGATACTACCCGCCGCGGTAATCATCATAGGAAAATATCGCGGAAGGGCATCCGCGGCTTTCAAGACCGCCTTGTATCCGGCAATCGATGCCATAGAAGAAAGCACATCCATGGCCTGGGCCCGACTGATCCGGGGAATCATATCCAAACTCAGTCCGATAACTCCGATTTTATCGAGTTGATCCGTGATCTGGGGAAAATTGAACGGCTGAAACTCACTGATCCAATACTGGGCTTTGGTAGACCCCAATTCCCGGAATCCGGCACTCAGCAGAACATCCGATTCATCCAATAACGTTTCGGTACGCACATACGGTGCACTTTCCCCAATCAGGGATTTTTCCCAGTTTACAGGAGATGCAGGTTCCTCAACCACCACATCTACCCCGATATTCCGGAGTTTTTCCACAACTTTCTGACTGATTGGTAACAGAGTGCGGCCCGGCGTACGCAGTATTCCTAATTTCATATTTGAAAATGAATATTAAAATCAGCTACAATGATACTATTTAAAATTTACTTCATTTAACAATTCTAAAAATTATCCTGCAAAAAAGAGTATTTGCTCCCGAAATAAATCAATGCAACGGCTTTCTGGGGAAAAAATTTACACAGGAAAATCGGATAGTGCACCAAAAAAGCCCGCCGACATGGATTCATGCCGGCAGGATTATTAATGCTATTCTACCAGGAAAATCAACAAAAAGATGAGAAATTATTCTTCTTCGCTTGTGCTTTCTCCGGATAACTGAGAACGCAATTCAGCCAGTGAACTAAGGTCACCCAGCGTTGTCCGCTCGATTTTATTTTGCTGCTGCTGAATGTTTCTGCGTGCTTCAGCCTGCTGTTGCTGTTTCTCGGTTTTCACTTTCTGCTGAGACTCCCGCTGGATATCTTCCAGATAACGCAGATGTGAAACCAGGATTCTCTTATCATCCCGGTTGAACTCCAATACTTTGTAGGTCATTACCTCATCGACCTGCCCCATGGTTCCATCTTCCTTTCGAATGTGTTTTATCGGAGCAAAAGCCTCTAATCCATATGGCATCTGAACGATTGCCCCCCGATCATGAATTCGGATAATAGTGGCATCATGGTAAGATCCGACCGGGAACACTTTTTCGAAAGTATCCCATGGGTTTTCCTCAATCTGCTTGTGACCCAATGTCAATTTGCGGTCCTCCTTGTCGATTTCCAGAATCACGATCTCCAGATCCTGTCCCACCGAAGTGAACTCAGAAGGATGAGAGTAACGTTTTGTCCAGCTCAGATCCGAGATATGAACCATACCACCGATCCCTTCATCCAGCTCCACAAATACACCGTATGGGGTCAGGTTTTTGACCTCACCGGTCTGGCGTGAACCAATCGGATATTTTTGCTCGATATCATTCCAGGGATCTTCTGTCAATTGTTTCAGACTCAGCGACATTTTTCTGTCTTCCCGGTCGATGGTTACCACTACTGCTTCGTGCTCCTGACCCAGATCAAAGAATTCGCGTGCATTAACCGGCTGATTGCTCCAACTGACTTCCGATACATGAATCAGACCCTCCACACCCGGAACAATCTCCAGGAATGCACCGTAATCTTCTATGTTAACAATAGTTCCTTTGACCTTGCTGCCTTCAGAAATGGTCTCATCCAGGATATCCCACGGATGCGGTTGCAATTGTTTTAGTCCCAGTGAAATCCGTTTTTTGTTCTCATCAAAATCCAGAACAACGACATTGATTTTCTGGTTGAGTTCCAATACTTCACTAGGATGGCCGATCCGACCCCATGAGATATCGGTGATATAAAGCAATCCGTCAATACCGCCCAAATCCATAAAGGCTCCGAAATCGGTAAGATTTTTCACTACACCTTCCAGTACCTGACCTTTCTCCAGGCTTTGGATGATCTGGTCACGCTGTTCAGCGAGGTCGCTCTCGATCAGTGCTTTGTGTGATACGACAGCGTTCTTGATAGCTTCGTTGATCTTGACTACTTTGAATTCCATGGTTTTGCCCACATAAGAATCGTAATCAATGATGGGTTTGATATCGATTTGGGAACCGGGCAAGAAAGTCTCCAGCCCATTAACATCAACGATCAACCCCCCTTTGGTTTTACTGACAATGGTACCTTTTACTATGGTATCGTTATTGTAACTGTCGGTCAGTGATTCCCAGGTCTTCAGCAACCGGGCTTTCCTACGTGACAGAACCAATTGTCCGTTTTCATCTTCTTTCCTTTCGACATACACATCGACCGGATCACCGGGTTTGAGGTCGTCGATTTCACGGAATTCTGACAAGGAAATAACGCCGTTGGATTTGTAATTAATGTCCAGGATCACGTCCCCGTCCCGGATCGTAACAACCTTACCCTGCACGACTTCAAATTCATTGATATCGCTAAAAGTAGAGTCGTAATCCGACAACATTTCGTCATAAACTTCAGGCTTGTAAGCGTGGGTTTGTGTTTTCTGGATGGACCAGTCAAAATCATCATGAGCCACTTCCGGTTTTTCTTCCTTTGCAGCTTCTACCTGTAAGGGTTCGGTACTGTCATCGGTATTGGCGTCGGCGCCGGCCGATTCCGGTTGATTCACCTGTGCATCAGAATCAGATTCAGATTTTTCGGTTCCCACAGTAGATGTGGAATCCAAAGATGCTTCCGTTTCATTGGTGATTTCGTCCTGGTTTGTTTTTTTATCTTCAGTCATTGAAGAATGGTGTTTGTATTCCGGAACTTTTCCGGAAGTTGTTAAAAAATATAAATGGGAGCGCAAAGGTAACAAAATGATATGAAATCACCAAATCCGATCTGGGTTCAATTCTTTCAGACAAATGCTGTCTACAGGGCCTGAAAATTAAGGAGTTGGCCAAGGCCGTTATCGCTTTTACAACTCTTTCCGCAGTCGGGCTACCGGTATGCTGAGTTGGTCCCGATATTTGGCGATGGTACGGCGGGCGATTTCATACCCTTTATCCTTCAGTACTTTTCGGAGTTTTTCATCGCTCATCGGCCTGCGCTTGTCCTCCGCATCGATGATGTCTGACAGAATTTTTTTCACTTCCAGGGTGGAAACTTCCTCCCCTTCACTATTTTGAATAGATTCTGAGAAAAAATCTCGAAGTTTCTTGGTCCCAAACTCAGTTTGTACATATTTGCTGTTGGCCACCCGGCTGATAGTCGATACATCCAGGCCGGTCATCTCTGCAATATCCTTCAGGATCATAGGTTTGAGCAGACGTTGGTCATTGGTCAGAAAATAATCATATTGAAACTGCATAATGGCATACATTGTGCGGTACATCGTGTCCCGTCGCTTGGAGATGGCATCTATAAACCACTTGGCTGAATCGAGCTTTTGCTTGATAAAGAGGGCGGCTTCCCGGTCCTTGGATTTGACGTTCCCCTGTTTTTTACGTGATTTATAGGACTTGAGCATAGCCCGGTACTGATCGCTGATGCGCAGATCGGGTGCATTGCGGGAATTTAGTGACAATTCCAGTTCCCCCGCATTGTTGGTAATGATAAAATCCGGGATAATATACATGGAGTCCCGTTTTCGGTCAGGCGCATAGCCACTCGCGGGCTTGGGATTGAGTTTTAGGATCTCGTCAAAAGCATCTTTCAATTCATCCTCCGAAATATCCAGTGAAGTAAGCAATTTGCTAAAATGTTTTTTGGAAAATTTATCAAAATGCCGGGAGACGATCTCGTATGCAAGGTTCAGATCCGGGTTATTTTTTTCCCGCTTTAGTTTTTGGGACAGTTGAAGTTCAAGGCATTCCTGAAGATTGCGAGCGCCAGTACCTGGTGGGTCAAACTGCTGAATCCGGGAGAGGATTTTTTCTACCTTTTCTTCGGAAGTCAACATATTCTGTGTGAACATCAGATCATCGACGAGCGCTGAAGGATCCCGTCGTAGATATCCATCCTGATCGATACTGCCCAGGATCTGGAGCGCAATGGTGTAATCCTCTGGTGCATCAAAGGTCAGCATACCGAGTTGTTTTTCAAGGTGGTCATAATAACTGTTGATTACTTCAATCGGTTTGCGATAGTCATCTTCATCACTTCCGGAATCAGAATGGCTCCGGTATATCGTGGGATCATCCTCTGCAAAATCACTGAGGTATTCATCCACTTCAAAATCGGACTCATTCTCGTTACTATTTTCGTCGTATTCCTGATCTTCGAATTCTTTTTCCTCTATCGTCGTCACGCCTTCCTCGAGCGCCGGATTACTTTCCAGCTCTTCCTTGATCCGCTGTTCCAGGGCCAGCGTAGGAATCTGCAGCAGTTTCATCAATTGAATCTGCTGTGGAGATAACTTTTGGGACAACTTCTGGCTAAGGCTCTGCTTTAACATGGGTCTCGTAATTTACAACTGCAATATTATCAAAAATACAAACATATTACTACTTTTTGTAATATTATATTTTCAATTTATTCTCCGCTCCCCTTGTTCAATACAGTATAAAGTACTTAATTTGTAAAAAATTGTTCAGGCAACTATGGAAGATATAAGAAATGAAGGTAGCAAGGGCAGGTTTGTTTTTTGGATCATTGTAGCATTTATCCTTCTGCTCGTCCTATTAATCTGGGTTTACCAGATGAATTTTGAATTGTTGCCGTAGGAATACCACGACAATTCATAAGCCGCTCGCTATTCTTGTAACCGTTCGGAAGATCTCCAGGAATGGGTTTATTTACATATCAGTTTCTGAAAATTGAAATTTTTTGATTCCAATAAATTTTTCTCTCCCCCAAAGAAGATCGTACTGAAGCCCAGTACGGTTTAAATCATATATAAAAATATTGATTTTCATCGCCGTCGGAACCGAAATTCCAGTTCGCCTCCTCGGTCCACTACATGAAAATGGAACTTGTTCCGGGATAACCTGGAAATGTATCCATAATAGCCGAAAGCATCGTGTTGAACCGGGTCGTAGAAGTGCATCTCAATATAAAAGTCATATTCTTTTTCCCCTTCGTGGTTATAATCGCGTTCTGCGACAATATCCCAATTCCCTTCGAATTCGTAATTGATATCGTCATCGAAATAATAGACCCGGCCATCCGGTATGAATTCAAAAATATCATTCCGGTATTCGCGGGTGATCTTCTTTTTGAACCAGGCGCCATATTTATCATAGATGACTTTATCGATTTCCCACACACCGGTGAGTTTGTCTGCTTTGCGATCCAACCGATCTTCAATGGTGCAGGAATGCAGAATCAAGCCGGAAAACAAAATCAAAATGAGAGCGTAGCGTTTCATAACTTCAGCGTTTTGATCTTCCTAAAAGTAGGGGTTTGCAGGGTCTTATCCGCAGAAATACAAGCCTTTAGTTTGAATTTAACGCCAGTGTTAAGCTGGCGTTTTTCGCTTGTACAATTGTAACAAATGGGCAGTTCCAATCGTCTTTATTTACCGATCAAAATTTATAGATATTGATAATTGCCATGTCGAAGGGGTAAATTGCAAAATTAATCCAGCTTACTTTCCTACTCTTTCAAATAGCCTGAAAAAATCTTGTCCAAGAGAGCGATAAATCTATTGCAATTAAAAGAAAATACGCCTGTTCATTGGAATCTAAGGTACACCACATAGTTTTTACATAAGTCCGCCATTCATGGACAATAGATTTTTACTTTTCAATCGTTTTACAGAAGAATTCAATCAATAAATATTAAATGGAAAAAACCCAGAAGCCTAACTTCACATTAGCCGGTCTCATGCTAGACCGTAAAACCACAAACGAAAACAACCAATCCAGTGAGGATTGCGGCAACCTTTGGCGGAAATTTGAAAATGAAAAAATTTTTGACCTTATCCCCCATAAGATCGGGAATGAAGTCTATGCGGTCTATTTTGACTACGAAAAGGATGCCAGCCAGCCATTCTCATATTTTATTGGGTGCAAGGTCGATGAAAATGCTGACATACCCAAAAACTTAGATACTCTGAATGTTCCTGCGCAGACCTATTCGAAGCTAACCGCAAAAGGCGTGATGACTGGATGCATTACAGAAGCATGGAAAAAGATATGGGATTCAGACCTGCCCAGAAAATTTGGCTTCGATTTTGAAATTTACGGTGAACGAAGCCGGGACTGGAATGACGCAGAACTGGACATTTTTGTTTCAATACGCGATTGACCATTACCCTGTCACACAAAACCGATACTACGCTCGATACTAAATCGAGAATTTTTGGATGATAGGAAAAAACTATGTCTGCATAGCAGGTTCCAATGGTGCTGCTAAAACCACCTCTTCATGAGCCTCGAAAACAGAAGGAACTTATCACAATAAACCAACAAAATGAAAATCATAATTACTGGAACAACAGGAATGATTGGCGAAGGGGTCCTGATCGAATGTCTGGCTCATCCTTCTGTGACTGAAGTTCTCAGTGTCAGCAGAAAGTCACCAGGTATATCGCATCCCAAATTGACAGAATATATCGTACCAAACTTTTTGACTTTACCAGAACCAGATGAAAAGCTGATGGGATATGATGCCTGCTTTTTTTGTGCCGGCGTAACTTCTGTGGGAAAATCTGAAGAGGTTTATAGAAAAATCATCTACGACACCACGCTGCATTTTGCGAGCGCTTTGAACCCGAATCCGGCCATGTCCTTTGTCTATGTCAGTGGAGCAGGAACGGACAGCAGCGAAAAAGGTCGGTTGAAATGGGCCCGGGTCAAAGGAAAGACCGAAAACGATTTAATGAGGTTACCCTTCAAACAGACTTTTGGGTATCGCATCGGAATTGTGGAACCCGCGGCCGGACAGGTACACCTGATGAAATACTTTTCTTATATCTCATGGCTGTATCCGGTCTTCAAATTCTTATTTCCCTCCAGGTACAACACCATGAAGGAAGTGGCTCATTCGATGATTTACGTAGCTCAACACGGCTACGAAAAAAACGTGATTGAAGTAAAGGACATTCACAAAATAATATTGAGATAGCGCAGTGATTCGCGAATCGCAAAATCAGTTTTGACAAAAAACGATTGTGGATACTTCACAGCTCGGGATTTTGGCAGCTTGCTTTACTTTTTCACAACATCAGTAAGTCAACAATCCAATATCTCAAAATCCTTTTGATTTTGGAAGCACCTTTTCAAACGTTGGGACGCAATGGTATCTATTTATAATTTATAAACCTATCAGATAAATTCGGGCGTTCCAAACCTCAGGAACTCCGCTAAATTATGCCAACCCCCCGGAGGGCCCTGGAATGGTTAGTCCAATCCCGGAATATGATTAAATCCAAAAGTAACATAGATTCCACGGGACCGAACCCAACATTTACCACCAATTGACGTTTGAATAAATCAAAACTGAAGATCACTGCATGGTTCGGATTCAACTCATTTTTCTGGCACTGATGTGGACTGCAATGACGCTATATAGTCAGGATACGACGCAATTGACCGGAAAAATTATCGATTCATTGTCTGGGGAAGCACTGGAATCCGTGGCGGTACAGGTACTAGAAACCGGCTCTGGAACGTACACCGATAAACAGGGCCATTTCCAGATAATACCGGATCAATCCTTACCGGTGACTTTGCGGTTTTCGTACGTGGGTTACAATCCGAAATCGATTCGGATAACCTCCTTTATGGAAGATATTCAGGTCATGCTCTCCCCTACCGCAGAACAACTCACCGAAGTAGTCGTCCAGGCGAATTCCTTCCGGGAACGATTCAACAGTACCAATACCAGCGTCGAAACCATCGAAGCCCGACAAGCAGAAGTACTTCCCGCCCTGTTTGGAGAAGTGGATATCATCAAAACTCTCCAACTCAAACCCGGCATTTCCTCCGGATCAGAAGGAAGCTCCAGCCTCTTTGTCCGGGGTGGAAGCGGTGACCAGAATCTCGTTCTTTTTGATCGTGTCAACATCTATAATCCCAGCCACCTGTTTGGATTCTTCAGTACATTCAACAATGATGCCCTCTCCTCGGTGGATGTATTTAAAGGAGGATTTCCTGCAGAATATGGCGGCCGATTGTCTTCTGTCCTGGACATCACCACCAGGCAACCGGGCAACGACAAACTTTCCGGATCGGGTGGCATTGGTATCATTAGCTCCCGTCTGACCCTCGACGGTCCCATCGTCAAGGACAAAATCAATTTTCTGATATCTGGCCGACGGACCTACATCGATATTTTTACGGAATTATTCAACAAAACCCAGGCGGATAACGAGGAATTCACACCGATCCCCCGCTATCGGTTCTACGACCTCAATGGTAAATTGACCGCAAACCTGTCAGATCGGGACAAACTTACCTTCAATGGTTATCTGGGGGCCGATGTCTTCGGATTCAATGCTGATTTCATTTCTGCAGATTTCGATTGGGGGAACCGTGCCGGATCCCTGAATTGGAATCATGCGTTCAACGACCGATTATACTTCAACACCACCGCCTTTTTCTCCCGATACAAATACCATATCGCCAACGAGTCAGGCGAATTTGGCTTCCGGTTGGGTTCTGAAATCGAAGACCTGGGCGCACGATGGGACCTGACTTTCAATCATCCCCAAGGCCAGTTTATAAAAGCGGGAATCCAGTGGATTCAACATAAATTTACAATAGGCAGCTTCAAAATTGCCAGCGAAGCAGATGATGTAGAATTTTCCGCGGGATCCAGTCCGGAGGGTCAGGAATTCGCTGCATATCTGAGGGATGAGTTTTCGCCCTGGAAACCGATCAAACTCAATATTGGAGTACGGTATTCCGGCTTTTTAACCAGAGGCCATTGGTATCACAATGTGGAGCCCCGGGTTTCCTTCGCCGCTACTATCAACGACCGTTGGAACCTGAAGTCATCTTATGCCCGGATGAATCAGTACATCCATCTGGTCACCAGCAGTGGGGTTTCCCTGCCAACCGATATTTGGTTTCCGACCACGGAACGCGTAAAGCCACAGGTTTCGGATCAATATGTGATCGGATTTAATTATCTGATCAGCCCCTCAATCCTGTTGACGAATGAATATTATTACAAAAATTTTCAAAATCAGATCGAGCTCAAGGATCACTCCCAGATTTTTGTGAACGATGATTTTGAAAACGAATTCACCTTCGGTGATGGTGAGGCCTGGGGTACCGAAATCGGGTTGGAAAAGCAGATGGGCAAATGGACCGGCTGGATCGGATACACCCTGGCCTGGGTACAACGGGGTAATTTTAAGGACATTGATGGCGGAGCCTGGTTTCCTCCTCAATTTGACCGCCGGCACGACTTAAGCGTGGTGTCCTCCTATCGATTCAATGACAAATGGACAATATCTACGACCTTTGTCTATGGTTCAGGGGACAAAGCCTGGTTGCCTGCAGGCAGATTCTATTTGCAGGATATTGATGCATATAACAATTTTCCGGTAGTCCCCATCTACCAGGAACGCAACACCATTACCATGCCCCCCTATCACAGGATGGATTTGTCTGTTGTAAGGTCGTGGAAAACCAATTGGGGAGAACACAATCTCAGTTTGAGTATATACAATCTATACGACCGACGCAACCCTTACTTCATATACCTTGATACCGAACTGGAGGATGTAATCGATGGTCCACAAAATCTGGATATTCCCATCAGAGTGTCAGCCAGACAGGTATCGCTGTTTCCCGTGTTACCTAGCATAAGCTGGAATTTTAAATTTTAAAGACATGCCAATATCTTTTAAATATATTATTTATCTGTGTGCTGTACCGCTACTGCTGGCCTGTAATCTGGAAAAGGAAATCGAGATTGAAATTCCGGATTTTGAGAACGGATACGTCGTGGAATCTTACCTATCCCCGGACAAACCATTTGGTATGTTGATCACCAAAAGTTATGGATTTTTTGAAATTTTCGACGTCGCCGATTTTGGCTCGGAAGAGTTTCGGGATTTTCTTGTCCAGGGCGTGGATGGTTATATTGAGGTCAACGGCGAACGGTATCCGTTGGTCAATTCACTGGAAATCGATACCCTCACAGCTAGTTTTTACAATTATTTGCTAGATCGCAAAGTGAAGTTTAATGCCGATGACAAAATTGAATTGTCGCTTACTTTTCCGACCGGAGAAAAAGTAGAGGCCATCACCCGGATCCCGAAAAAACGACCTGTGGACAGTGTTCGGATTGATATTGACAAAACCCAGGATCTGGAAGCCCGTGAAACCACATTTTTATCGTCCGATTCCACGGTAGTGGAATATTTCCGCCGTCAGTTGTTCCGTATACACGACGGAGAAAAAACGGAACTGCAGGATTATCTCATCGACAACAGCATTGCCAAAGGGGGGCGGATGGCGTTTGGGTCGGGATATGAATTTGCTGTGGGAGACACATTGATCAGCAGAATGACACACATCGAAAAGGCCTACAACGATTTTTTTCTAAGCGCTACCGGAAGTGTGAGTGCCAATACCGGTCCATTCAGTCAACCAGGCCGCATCGCCTCCAACATTCACGGATCAGAACGGGTGATCGGTATTTTCACCGGGATCAATCAAAGTGAAATTTTCATGAAGATAGAATGAGGGGTGAGGTATTGAGCGTGGGATCCACCAAAAGACCGTAGGCCACCAAACGTCTGAAGGTGGAAAGCTCAAGGATCAAAGGAAAAGAATAAAATCATTTACTTATCTTGGAAGTTCATTAACTAAAGATCTTACAATTTTATGGATTCATCCAATAGAAAAAAAATCCTGGTTACCGGTGGTTGTGGATACATCGGCAGCCACACCATTATTGATTTGATCGATAATGGATATGAGGTATTCTCGATCGACAACTACAGCAATTCATCTTCTGACACACTGGACCAGATAGAAGCAGTCACCGGGAAGCTCATTACCAATTACGACGTAGATCTTCGAGACAAAGAAAAACTTTTCCGGGTATTGGAGAAAGAAGGGCGCATCGACGGTCTGATACATTTTGCCGCTCTCAAAGCTGTAGGAGAATCCGTCGAAAAACCACTGGAATATTATGACAACAACATCAATGGTTTACTCCGTATTCTTGAAGCCCAACAAAAATTCAAAATTCCGAACCATATTTTTTCGTCTTCGTGTTCGATCTACGGAAACGCTGACGAACTCCCAGTGACAGAAACCACACCCATCAAGGAAGCCGAATCCCCCTACGCCAGGACCAAGCAGATGAGCGAAGACATTATCCGGGATTTTACCATCCCACACGCAGGCTTTCAATTTGTACTGCTTCGATATTTCAATCCTGCCGGTGCACACGAATCTGGAATGATCGGCGAATCCCCCATCAACCCACCGGCCAATCTGGTCCCCGTCATCACTGAAACAGCCTATGGGCTGCGGGATCAAATGACGGTTTTCGGGGATGACTATGACACCCGGGATGGGAGTTGTGTCCGTGATTACATCCACGTCATGGATCTGGCCCGTGCGCATACGTTGTGTCTGGATTATTTACTCCAGGGAAAATCAAGTTCTCCCGTGGAGGTATTCAATGTTGGCACAGGGACGGGCGTTACAGTCCTGGAGGCAATCAGCGCTTTCGAATCAGCGACGGGAGAAAAGCTGAACTATACCATCGGTCCACGGCGACCAGGAGATGTCATCGCAATATTTGCTGACAATGCCAGGGCCCGAAAATACATCGGATGGCAACCAGAACGTTCTATTGACGACATAATGTACACCGCATGGGAATGGGAAAAACAACGCAGAAAAAAATGACACCTTTGAAATACTGTTTATCGGCCATTCAGGTTCTGGTTTTTATCACTGCCGGATGGTCCCAGGAATGGCAACAACAGGTGGATTACAACATCCACGTAGAATTGGATACAGCACAGAAAACACTGACGGGGCAGCTCGTCATGACCTACCACAATAATTCACCGAAGGCATTGGACGAGATTCAAATGCATTTGTGGAACAACGCTTATAAAGACAAGAATAGTTTTTTTAACAAACAAAACCTGGCCGCCAATGACAGTAAATTTTACTGGGCAGATGAAATGGAAATGGGTGGGTACCAGGAAATAGAATTTGTTCAAAACGGACAAACGATCGAAATCACACATCCAAGGAACAACATTGAGTATGTAGCGCTGGACCTCGTGGAACCAGTGCCTTCCGGATCTTCCACTCAAGTAGAAATTGAATTTACTTCAAAAATTCCATATATTTTCTCCCGGGGAGGCTGGGGTCCTGACTTTTTCGCACTGACGCAGTGGTTTCCAAAAGCTGCCGTGTATGATGATGAAGGCTGGCACCTTTTCCCCTACCTCGAAATGGGGGAATACTTCGCGGATTGGGGGAATTATGATGTTACCGTGGTTGTTCCGAAAGGATATGAAGTGGGTGCCACGGGCACATTGACAGATTCCAAAACCATTGATTCTGCGAGGATTCAGCAGACCTTCCATGCTGACAACGTACTGGATTTCGCCTGGTTTGCCGGCGGGAATATGATCAGCGTCCATAGTTCTACTACGCTGGAAAATGGCCATGAGGTCGAGCTGCATTACCTGGCACCACGCAATTATATCCTCAACTCCAATAAAGTAGCCGACTCCCTGGTGCCTCAGATTGAAGGTGTGGTCAATAACAACCTCTCCCCCATCGAAATGCTGGAACGTGCGGTCCATTTTTATTCTGACCAGGTAGCTCCGTATCCCTATCCACAGGCGACCGTGGTGGTCGGACCTCTCAATACCGGATCGGGAATGGAATATCCGATGATTACACTGATTGGACCCACCCGGAGTGCCCAGGATCTGGATCGGGTCATCGCACATGAAGTAGGTCACAACTGGTTCCAGGCCATCCTGGGATTTAACGAACGCGAATCTCCTTATCTTGACGAAGGGATCAACAGTTTTTATGAAACTAAATACATGGACACGTATTACGGTCTTGAATCCCGAAATTTTCAGTTTATGTACGCACGGACTGATCTCGATATCAACCAATTTCTCTACCTGGGCTCGTATCAGCGCGGAGACATTGTGCCTGTCAATTCGCATACCCACGATATGGATTTGATCCAGTATTATTTCAATGGATACATGATCCCACCCACGCTGTTTCAAAAATTGGAAGAAACCACAGGAGCGGACCAATTCAGGCAAACTATGCGGGATTTCTACAAAAAATATCAGTTTTCGCATCCGACGATTGATGATTTGAGGTCCATATTTGAGCGGAATGATCCTTCGGGCCGGGATTTTGATTGGTTTTTTGATGACATCCTCACAACCGTGAAACCTTTTGATATGGCTATTACGGATGTCCAGACGCGTGGGGACAATTATCAGGTGACCCTCGAAAACAGGGGGGCTTATCCAGCACCCGCAACGGTCCTCGCCTATGACGGAAAAAGAGTGATCCATTCACAGAATACTGAAACATTCAGTGGAAAGCAAACGGTGTCTTTTCCTATCGATGACTATGATTACTTTGCAGTGGATGAAAGGCTGACCATCGATCAGACACCGCATAATAATAAATACGAGTTTATTCCCGTCCGCAAACAAAAGTTTCTGAACCCCGTGGCCGGACTCAACAACCCCGGGATCAACAAAATTTGGTTTGATCCGTATATCACTTACAACTATATCGATGGTGCTACCTTTGGCGTGGGTCTGCACAATATCACCCTACCCGGCAATAATTTTGAGTTTTATCTGCAACCTGGATTTGGCGTTGGATCCAGTGAAGTTGTAGGACTGGCCGGAATGGATTATTTTGTCCCACGTAATAATTCACCGGTTCGGTACTGGAATTTCGGATGGTCTGGCAAACGATATACTTATCATAACAATGAGGAAGGAGGTTATAATCTCAATTATATCCGGATCAACCCGCATATCAAAGTCGCCTTTCAGACATCCGACAAATTCAATCCCTGGTACAAAACCCTGGAAGTGTCAACTCCTATCGTGATTCAGGAAATTGCGGAATTCAATGAAAACGGAGAATATGCAGGTCCGAAAAATATCAACAGGTTTATTCCTCGCATCCAATATAAAATGCGGAAATACTCGCCGGTCAACAACGTCCAACTCAATCTGAAGGCAGAATTTTTGTCCTACGAAGGATTTCAGGAGGAATCCCAGAATTACCTAAAAACTTCGGCTGAGCTCAAAACAGATTATGCCTATGCACCAGATCAGCGGATTTATGCCCGGTTTTTTATTGGTGGATTTCCGGTCAACAGCGCGCGACGTGTGGGATCTGTAGCCAATTACCTCGTTCCGGGGACGCTCGGTATGTCGAGCCAATCCTACCACGATTACGCTTTCGACGGGTATTTCCTCGACCGCTCGGAACGGTCAGATGGTTTGCTGGAGCGACAAATCAGGATAGAAGACGGCGGATTTAAAAATTATCTTGGATCGAGCTACGCCATGGTAACCGGAAACTCCAACTCTTTTCTGGGAGCCATCAATCTCAGTCTGGACTTACCTTTTATCGGACGTTATATACCTCTGAAGCCATACTTAGACCTGGGTATTTATGATGATGCCACGCCTTCGGGTACCGGAACCAAATTTCTGTTTAGCGGTGGTTTACAACTCGGCAAGGACAAATGGCCCGTAGCGCTGTACCTGCCATTGTTCGGATCGGACGACATCATGAATATTCACAAGGAACGCGGAAATGTATGGAAACGATTGAGCTTTCGGATGTCCCTCGAGAATTTCGGAGTATCTGAAAAATTGCGAGATACACCACTGAGTCAGTTGGGAATATTTAATTGATGGTTCAGTAGATAAATTATCGAGGGTTGGGGAAACTGGATCATAGTCCCTTTGAAATGTGGAGAGGCTGGTAAGCTGCGGTGATGAAAAGTTGAAAATTCTACCGGAGCTATTTTTCCACTACGAGCGGTTAATTCAAAATGCTGCGACATTTTCTTTTACGAGCTTGTATTCTATCTATCAGCTTTTATGGTATAGGTCAGGATCTCTGAGCCATGGGCAGAGGTTAGGAATTCTGATCGTACCTACAGGAATTAATGAGATGAAGTCAGCCTCTTTGGGTTTCCGGACAAAAAAATCAGGTCAGAATCTTTTGCGTGGATCTGACCTGAATATTATGAAAAAGTCGGTTTTTGAATCCAAAACCCTACAATGGGTGTCAGTTGGTTTTAAAGGATAGCATCTAATTCGCAGGTATTGAATCCCCTACAAGCCGAACGCTGATGTCAAATTCATCGTAAATCGCTTTGTCTCCCAGGTTCTGGAAAAAAGAGCCGGAACGATACCGGATATCATACTTACTGCGATCTACCTTTATGTCCGCAGTAGCTACCGTTTTGCCATTTTCTTCAAATACCCTGGCTTCGAAAGCAATTGGATTGGTAATATTTTTGATGGTAAGTTGTCCTTCCACTTTATAAGTCCCCCTGTTTCCGGTCTCTGTAGCCTTATTGAATTTGAAAGTCGCCTTTGGATGATTGGCTACACCAAAGAAATCATCTGATTTCAGATGGTTTTCCAATCGGTCCCGGGAATCACCTTCAAGGTCATGAACGGCAATAGATGGCATGTCTATGACAAAGTGGCCGGCGGTGAGTGATCCATCCGTCAGTGCCAGTTCACCGGATTCTATATTTACACTTCCATTGTGTTTACCGGTCACTTTGTACCCCACCCAATGAAGCGTACTTTTTTCGGGATCGATGACGACCTTGACATCTTCTACCGGGATTGGTTCAACGATGGGGTCTGCCTGTGCCTCAACGCCAAAACCGACGAAGGCTAATAGGAAAGCTGCTAATTTCAACATATTCAAAAGTTAGTTGCGTTAATAAAGTATCCAAAACGAGGAGTTAGATTAAAAGTTTTTAAGCTTTCACTATTTAACAGTTCATTCTGGTATAAACATAACTATGCCTACAGCAATGTTTTATAGTCCAGAATGCAAAAGCATCCGGGCAACGTGCTTATTCCAGCACCAGCACTTTTTTAGTATCCAAAATCTCATCCCGGTCGATCAATTGGACATGATACAGTCCTGAACGAAGCGTCCGGAAATCGATCGATTGGCCTTGACTGAAGTGGCCGTTATGGACCAGTCGCCCCAGGCCATCAAAGATCCGAAACCCGAATGGCCTGTCCGACTGAATACTGATGTGAATATACCCGGTGGTCGGGTTGGGATAAATCGTCCATTCGATCATTTCGGAACTGGCAATCAGACCGCCAATTACCACCGTAGGATCGGAGCCAGTAGCTTCCTGTGTCAAGGTAGGAAAAGTATCCGGTGCAACGATATCGCCCGGTCCGCACGGATGCGTGATGATCCAGCCTTGATCATTGACCTCTCCGGCCACAATCAACAGCGTATCAGACCATAGGTATTGGTTAAATTTCAGTGTATCAACCAGACAGATCGCAGAATCGATTCTCACCCGGTACTGCCCGGGGTGTTCCAGGGCGAAGTAATATTTCCCCTGGGCCCCCTGCCAGTCTCCCGTCATCCAGGAATCCACCCAGATCAGGCTATCCTTTGACTCCCCGATCCGGAAAAGGCTGACCGGGATACCATTAGTACCTGCTTCACCCGCAAACCGGGCATCGCGGATATGATCCTCATCGGCGATTCGTCCCGTGATCAACCCGTATCGATTCCGGTTGCCACTTTCCAGCCAAATCATCTGGTCCCGAAAACTTTCATGGCCCACCGGATCACGAGCCAGCCAACGTCGGGTAAACCCAAGGGTATCGATCTTGTTACGAGCCAGAACGGGAATGGTTACTACGGTGTCCCATAACACGTACTGGCACACATCCAGGATGCGAACGTCTTCTGCCACATCAGGCACATCAGCCACAGTAGCTACGATGGTGTCATTGGGAAAGGAGTGGAAGGTTGGGGGGGCCAGGTCGTACAACGCCAGGTAAAAAGTAAACATCCGACTTCGGTAACAGGCATCTTCAAACCGGTATTCATAGCGCCACAGCTCATACATCGACCAGGGCGGATTGTCGGGTAGTTCCGCCCGGTACAAATGGCTTGTTATCCTGCCGTAATGCTGCATTTCCCTGAAATGCACCAGGTCATTGTTCTCCACGGGCCAGGGCAGACAATCCACCAAGTGAATCGTATCGCCGTGGGTTGCTCCGTGAATATTGGTGAAGTCAGGTTCGTAAAACTGCACCGTTACTACTGCTTCATTGGTCCCTACATTTCCACTTTGGTCTTCCACATTCAGCTCCACCACGTGTTCACCCACATCACCACAGTCGTATTCCGTCAAACCATTCAGCCACATATCCACAATAGAACAATTGTCCGTACTACCGTCGTCGATCATCGATGGATGGACCGACGCTTCCCCATTCCGGTCCAGGACTAAGATCACATCCTGTGTCCGGACGACCGGAGCCAATGGGTCAATTACCGTCACTTTTGCATCACAGGTCGCAAAGTTTCCATTGACATCCGTGACCTTCAGGGAAACAGGTTTTACACCAAGATCTGCACACGTAAAACTCGTTTTTGACGCCTCAAATGTCGCGATGCCACATGCATCGGCAGATCCATCGTCGATATCCGTTGCAACGATCGCAGCCTTACCCTTCCTGTCCAATTCGATCGTAATATCTTTACACACGGCAACCGGTTGTACATTATCCTCCACGGTAACGGTTGCTGTGCACGTCGATTGGTTGCCACTCGAATCCACCACAGTCAGGACAACCGAATTTGTACCTATATTGGCACATGTAAATTCATATACATCCAGAAACATCGTATCAATTCCACAATTATCTGCAGAAGCATTATTTACCTGGGTGGCAGTAATGGAAACCTTACCCCTGGTATCGAGCTGGATAGTGAAATTCCGGCAATTGGCCTGCGGTTTAATTTTATCTAGTACCTGAACCTTTGCGGTACAGGATGCCATCGCATTATCGGTATCCGTTACCGTCAGCACCACGGTTTGTTCACCCAGATCCGCACAGGTAAAGTCATGCCTGTCCAGTACCATGTTGTTGATCCTTCCATCCGGATCAAGGCTTCCATTATTTACCAGGCTCAAGTTGAGGGTAGCTTTTCCTTCTGCATCCAATTCAATTTCCACATCCCGACATTTTGCTATGGGCACAATATTCCTGATATACTTGTAATATATTTTTCCGTCAGAAGCACCTGAGGTGACGGTACCATTACCGGTTATTTTCGAGAAAACAGCATTCCAGGCCACAAAACTTCCTCCGCCACCTCCGCCGCCTGAGAGACCGGCACCGCCACCTGAATAACCACCACCTCCTCCTCCGGCTGAAAAACCGGCGCCACCACCACCCACGCCGGAACCACCACTTGCCCAGGTTCCCGTACATCCGGCATCCGATCCACCCAATCCGCCCGATGCACCGCCAGCGCCACCACCGCCACCTGTGGTGCCACAGGATAGTATCTTACCACCTCCGGAAAAGGCACCTCCGCCGCCACCAGCTACGGTCCCACTGCCCCCACCGCCATGACCGGCCGTACCGCCATCTTTCCCGGTTCCACGCCCATTCCCCCCATTTTGTCCAATTCCACCTGGCAAACCCGTACTGGGGGCAGGTTCACCCGCGCTCAAAGCCATAAAACCTCCGCCGCCGCCGCCGGCCACAGCTAATAGCGTGAAATCTGAGGATCCGGGTGGTTTATACCATATACCGGAGCCGCCTCCGCCACCTCCGCCTGCAAATCCTGACCACAATACCGAATTTGTTACTCCATCAAAACCTGAGATCCCCTCCATATACCGGATGGTCGAACCCGGCAGTAAGTTTCCCCCTTCTGTTCCTACATTAAAAGTGACTTCCACGGTGGCTCCTTTACCCCCTTTGGCTTCGTGTGAGTCTATTATGGCAGTACCACCGTCGCCGCCTGTCAGATAGAAGGATACTTTCTTGATCAATGGCAGATCAACCGGTAAAATATAATCAACATGATGACCCGATATTGGTGAAATGACGGGTGAAAATGAATAGTCCGGGGTTTGAGCAAATGATTCCGGAGCCAGAATCAATAGGAGGCCGTAGGTTAAAAACAAGAGTTTTATATGGAAAATCAACCACACACACTTTGATTTCCATGCATTTGGGCTTAGCTTTTTTATCATACAGTATTTTTTCTGTTCAGGTTTGTAATTTTTGTTACACTGGTATTCTAAACAAGGATCACGACCTCACATTCCTGTAGTCAGGAAATGGAATCCTTAAATAGAGAATATCCAGTTCATCAAAAAAGCCAAACCTTGATTTGTATTTGAAAATGTTAATATTTACATAGGATAGCACTTCGCTTAACCCAGTTCCCATCTTTCCCAGATGTCAGGCGAATATAAGTTATTTCCGTACATAAAAATACAACCTTTACGGCATGGACGTAGTTAATTTTTTTAACGATTTCAATCCATTTAAAGCAATCAGAATGTCTCATCAAACGGTGGAAGTATTTGGCACTTGGCATCTCTATTTACAAATCTTCCGGATAACAAATCTGCTCTCACTAAAGAAATTTTCACTCCATCCAGAACTTGTTTTAAGATAATGCTTATCTGAGGTAAAGCCTTGATTTACGGTCTGAAAGGGGATACGTAATATATATTAAAGATATAATTGTCAGTTAAATCCAGTTTTTAAAGCAGTAAGTAATTTAGTATAAACGAAAAAATGTGGGCTGTTTGGGCTTAAATTTTTTATATACCATAAATTTAGCACATTGAACTCTAATCCCCAATTATTTGAAAATTTATTTATAATATTTATCAGTTGAAAATATAATTATTCACGTAATTATCTAATATTCAATTCATTATTACCAATATAAATATTGAATCAAACTCGTATCCGTAATATCAGATATGCCACTACGAATCCATAGCCAAACCTTCTCATATACAGGATGGTAAAAACTTTGTATTTTCAAATTTTGAAATATTTCTTATTTTCACATCCAAATTTTAAGTACATCACCATGGAAAATAATCCCGGCAATCCTAAACCCACTGGCCTCAAAACCTGGCTGAAACGCTTCGGCATCGGAGCCTTTCTATTTTTCTTTATCAAGGGGTTGGTCTGGCTCGCCATCTTTTTTGGACTGTTCAAATATTTCGCATGAAAACCATAATCTGCTTTTTCCTGATGAATTTCTTTTTCCTGATCTCTGCCTATACCGCCAAAGGCCAGTCGGATATGCTGTGTCAGGGGGCTTACTGGACTGAAGAAGAGGGGAATCTGATGATGAAGCAATTCGCGTCTGAATGGTCGGATAAATCCTCCTGGGAACAGCGGGCTCTGACTATAAGGGAGGGGCTCATCGAGGGTATGCAACTGAAAAAAATGCCCGAGAAAAATTTCCCCTTTAATCCCATCATTCATTCCTCCCGAAAAATGGATGGATACAGCGTGGAAAATATAGCAATCGAGTCATTTCCGGGATTTTATATCACTGGCAATCTATACCGCCCGGCTGAATACACCGGACGAATCCCCGCTATCCTGAGTCCACACGGACATTTTCCGGATGCCCGTTTTACGGAGACGATTCAGTCCAGGGCTGCGGTGCTGGCCCGGATGGGTGCCGTTGTTTTCACCTATGATATGATTGGTTACGGAGAATCCACCCAGGTGGACCACCGCATCGCGAAAGCATTGGTTTTACAAACCTGGAACAGCCGGCGGGTATTGGATTACTTGATTTCAAGAGATGATGTGGATCCGGATCGGATAGGCATCACAGGTGCTTCAGGCGGTGGTACCCAGACTTTTATGCTAACCGCTCTCGATGACCGCATCGCTGCATCTGCACCAGTCGTGATGGTATCTGCGCATTTTTTCGGTGGATGCGTTTGCGAAAGCGGAATGCCCGTCCATAAGAGTGCAAACCATCAGACCAACAACGTGGAGATCGCGGCATTGTGTGCCCCAAGGCCTATGATGGTCATCTCGGACGGTGCGGACTGGACCCGGAACAATCCCAAAGTGGAAATCCCATACCTGGATCGGGTGTATGCGCTTTATAACGCCGAGCACCAACTAGAGTCTGTTCACCTTCCTACAGAAAAACACGATTACGGGTATAACAAAAGAGCCCCGATGTACATCTTTTTTGCCCATCACCTGGGTCTGTCCACGGGTAGAGTCCCATTCGACGGAGGGGTGGATGAATCCTTTGTCAAATTTCTGACCACAGCAGAGCTTTCCGTCTTTGATAAGGATCACCCCCGCCCGGATAATGCTCTGAAAGGTGAAAAGGCAGTGATGGAATACCTTGGACTGTAATACTTTATATTCGCAGTAGGTCTGACTGATCATGAAGATTTGTCAATTAATATCTACGAATTGAATAGAAAGAAGGCTGCGGCGAAAAGTTGCAGATTATGCATTATTCCAGGTTCTTATTTTGTATTTAGTCCGGTCCTGGTTTTGGGAACCGCCGTACACCAGTGTTGGTTTAGAAATCTTTCCCTGAACCAGGTTTTCAAAATAGTCGA